>NZ_JBSFGK010000083.1:0-35574 GCF_053596495.1 Kitasatospora sp. NPDC001683 | reverse complement strand
CACCAGTCCGACCAGCACCAGCCCTGCGGCGACCGGAAGCCAGACCCAGCCGCCCGCCGACTCCCCTGCCCCCCTCCCGGTACGGAGCGGCCCGCCGACCGCACTGCGCCGTCCGGCCGGTGCCGGCCGGACGGCCGGTCAGCCGCGCAGAACGACCAGGTCGTCGCGGTGGACGACCTCGCGCTCGTACGCGGCGCCGAACTCCTGGGCCAGGTCGCGGGTGGACCGGCCGAGCAGGCGGGGCAACTCCCTCGCATCAAAGTTGACCAGTCCGCGAGCCACGATGTGGCCGTTTTCGGCAAGAAGGTCCACCGGATCACCCGCGGCGAACTCCCCGTCGACCTTGGTCACCCCGGCCGGCAGCAGCGACGCGCCACCGGAGACGACCGCCTCGACCGCGCCCGTGTCCAGGTGCAGGGCGCCGCGCGGGCTGCTCGCGTGGGCCAGCCAGAGCATCCGGTCGGAGGTGCGGCTGCCGGTGCGCAGGAAGAGCGTGCCGGTGGGCCGCCCGGCCAGCGCGTCGGCGGCGTGGCTGGCCGCGGTGAGCACCACCGGGATGCCCGCGCCGGTGGCGATCCGGGCCGCCTCGACCTTGGTGACCATGCCGCCGGTTCCGACGCCCGCCTTGCCGGCGCTGCCGATCTCGATGCCGTCGAGGTCGTGCGGGCCGCGCACCTCGGCGATCCGGCTGGTGCCGGGACGGGCCGGGTCTCCGTCGTAGAGGCCGTCCACGTCGGAGAGCAGCACCAGCAGGTCGGCCCGGACCAGGTGGGCGACCAGCGCGGCCAACCGGTCGTTGTCCCCGAACTTGATTTCGGCGGTGGCGACGGTGTCGTTCTCGTTGACGATCGGCATCGCGCCCATCGCCAGCAGCTGGTCCAGCGTCCGGTACGCGTTGCGGTAGTGGGCGCGGCGGCTGGCGTCCTCGGCGGTGAGCAGCACCTGGCCGACCCGGATGCCGTACCGGGCGAAGGAGGCGGTGTACCGCGCGACCAGCAGTCCCTGGCCGACACTGGCGGCGGCCTGCTGGCGGGCCAGGTCCTTGGGCCGCCGGTCCAGGCCGAGCGGGGCGAGCCCGGCGGCGATGGCGCCGGAGGAGACGAGCACGACCTCGGGGGCGTCCGGGCGGCTGCGCACCTTGGCGAGCGCGTCCACCAGGGCGTCGACCCGGTCGGCGTCCAGGCCGCCGGCCGCCGTGGTGAGTGAGGAGGAGCCGACCTTGACCACGATCCGCCGTGCGGTCAGCACCTCCTCCCGCAGTGAGTCCTCGCTCATCTCGCTGTACGCCCTTCCGGTGTGGTGCGGTCACGGCGGGCCGGGCCCGGCCGTCATGCCCGAAATCTACGCGATCCACGCAGGTCACCCCCAAGGTGTTTCACCGACTGGACCCGGCCTGGTCACGGGCTCGCCACAGCCCGGCCGGCAATCCGGATGGCTGGTATGGTCCCTGACCGAAAGCCAGATCGGGGGACGGCTTCTTGCCCGCTGTACCCACTCGTCTTCGACGTTCCTGTCACACGGGGCGGCGCCGCACTGGGCAGGCCGGCAACGGTTCGCGGTCGCGCGCCCGGGAAGAAAAGCGCACCATGCGTTCGTACACCACGAAGCTGACCGTCGCCGCGCTGGCGGCGGCCACCGCCTTCTCGCTCGCCGCCTGCGGTCCGGACAACTCGGACCCGGCCGGCACGGGCGGCGCCACCGGAGCGGCTCCGGCCCAGACCGGCGCGGCCACCGGCGGCGCGGCCGGCGGTTCGACCGCCGCCCCGTCGGGCGCGGCCACCGACGGTGCCGCCTCGGGCGGCGCTGCCACCGGTGGAGCCGCCACCGGTGGGGCCGCGACCGGTGGCGCGGCGACCGGTGGCGCGGCGACCGGCGGTGCCGGTACGGCCGGCGCGGCGGGCGGCGGCGCCGGCGGCGGCGGCAAGATCCCGCAGGCCCCGACCGCCGTGAAGGTCGGCCAGTCGGCCACCGTCGACTTCGCCGACAAGACCTCCAACGTCGCCGCCAAGCTGCAGATCACCGTCACCGGCATCGAGGTCGGTTCGCTGCAGGACCTCACCGCCGCCAAGGTCCCGACCGCCGGACTGGAGGGCCGCACTCCGGTCTACGTCAGCTACACCATCAAGAACCTCGGGGAGTCCAGCCTCTCCTTCACCGCCCCGAACTCGAAGTTCGTCATCTTCGACAGCACCGGCAAGACGGGCCTGCCCACCATGAGCGCCGCCACGCCGATGCCCAAGTGCACCGCGGCGAAGTTCCAGGGCGTCACCAAGGGCTCCGAGACCAAGGGCTGCGACATCTTCACCATCGCCGGCGGCACCCCGGCGGCGGTCGGCTACACCGACCTGACCGACCTGCTCAAGCTTCAGGCTTCCTGGGCGAAGTGACGCCGCGTCACCCGTGAACACGGGAACGGCCCCCGCCACCTCGACAGGTGGCGGGGGCCGTTCCCGTCAGGCGGGACCGGTTCAGTAGTCCTCGTCGTCGCCCTCGATGGCGGACTGCCGGCCGCTGGAGAGCGCCTCGAAGGCGAGGAACTCGGCCTCGGCCGCGTCCCGCCCCTTCTGCTTCTCGCGGCGGCGGTCGACCGCCGGGCGCGGGCTCTCGAAGCGGTGGTCCTCACCGCGGCGGCCGAGCATCTCGGCGCCGGCGGCCATGGTCGGCTCCCAGTCGAAGACGACGGCGTTCTCGTCGGGGCCGATGATGACGGTGTCGCCCTCGTGCGCCCCGACCTTCCACAGCTGCTCCTCGACACCGAGGCGGGCCAGCCGGTCGGCGAGGTAGCCGACGGCCTCGTCGTTGGCGAAGTCGGTCTGGCGGACCCAGCGCTCCGGCTTGACGCCGCGGATGCGGTAGGCGCCGTCCTCCTCGGTGATGGTGAAGCCCGCGTCGTCCACGGCCTTGGGCCGCAGCACGATCCGGGTGGACTCCTCGACCGGCTTGGCGGCGCGCGCCTCGGCGACGATCTTCGCCAGCGCGAAGCTCAGTTCGCGCAGGCCCTTGCGGGAGGCGGCGGAGACCTCGAACACCTGGAAGCCGCGCTCCTCCAGCGAGGCGCGGGTGAGGTCGGCGATGTCCTGGCCGTCCGGGACGTCCACCTTGTTGAGCGCGACCAGGCGCGGCCGGTCCTCCAGACCGCCGTACTCGGCGAGCTCGGCCTCGATGGTCTCCAGGTCGCTCAGCGGGTCGCGGCCGGGCTCGAGGGTGGCGCAGTCCAGCACGTGCACCAGCACCGAGCAGCGCTCGACGTGCCGCAGGAACTCCAGGCCGAGGCCCCGGCCCTGGCTGGCGCCCGGGATCAGGCCGGGCACGTCGGCGATGGTGTAGACGGTGTCGCCCGCGGTGACCACGCCGAGGTTGGGGATCAGGGTGGTGAACGGGTAGTCCGCGATCTTCGGCTTGGCGGCGGAGAGCACCGAGATCAGCGAGGACTTGCCGGCGCTCGGGTAGCCGACCAGGGCCACGTCGGCGACGGACTTGAGCTCCATCACGATGTCGCGGGCCTCGCCGGGCTCGCCGAGCAGCGCGAAGCCCGGGGCCTTGCGGCGGGCCGAGGCCAGCGCGGCGTTGCCGAGGCCGCCGCGGCCGCCCTGGGCGGCGACGAAGCTGGTGCCGTGGCCGACCAGGTCGGCGAGCACGTTGCCCTTGCGGTCCAGGACCACGGTGCCGTCCGGCACCAGCAGGACGAGGTCCTCGCCGTCGGCGCCGGTGCGGTGGCCGCCCGCGCCGGGCTTGCCGTTGGTCGCCTTGCGCTTGGGCGAGTGGTGGTACTCGAGCAGGGTGGTGATCTGCGAGTCCACGGTGAGGATGACGCTTCCGCCCTCCCCTCCGTTGCCGCCGTCCGGGCCGCCGAGCGGCTTGAACTTCTCCCGGTGCACGGAGGCGCAGCCGTGGCCTCCGTTACCCGCGGCGACGTGGAGTTCGACGCGGTCCACGAAGGTGGTCATGAGGTGTGCCTCCAGTGCGGATTTGTCTGCTTGCTGTTGCGTAAAGCCGAAGGGTGGACCGGAACATTCCGGCCCACCCTTCAGTGTGAGTCTGGTACGACTCGCGAGTCCGCTGGGACTCAGGCCTCGACGGCCACGATGTTGACGACCTTGCGGCCGCGACGGTTGCCGAACTGCACCGCACCGGCGGTCAGCGCGAACAGGGTGTCGTCGCCACCGCGGCCGACACCGGCACCCGGGTGGAAGTGGGTGCCGCGCTGGCGGACGAGGATCTCGCCGGCGGAGACGACCTGGCCGCCGAAGCGCTTCACGCCGAGGCGCTGGGCGTTCGAGTCACGGCCGTTGCGGGTAGAGCTTGCGCCCTTCTTGTGTGCCATATCTCGCTATCCCCTTACTTGCTGACCGAGTCGATGCTGGTGATGCGCACCGCGGTGTGCTTCTGACGGTGACCCTGACGACGGCGGTAGCCGGTCTTGTTCTTGTAGCGCAGGATGACGATCTTGTCGCCCTTGGTCTGGTCGACCACCTCGGCGTGAGCCTTCACGCCGGCCAGGACCCACGGGTCGGAGGTGACGGCGTCACCGTCGACGACCAGGATGGTCGAGAGCTCCACCGAGTCACCCGGCTTGGCCTCGATACGGTCGATCTCCAGCACGTCGCCGACGGCGACCTTGTGCTGGCGGCCGCCTGCGCGAACGATCGCGTACATGCGGTACCTACTTTCCCAACTCGGTCGGAACTCCCGACGCCAGCCGCCTGGGTACGGACACAGGGGCCTCTTCCCGACCGCTCCGCGCTGGGCGCGGGACTCTCGGGAAGGTGATGTGCTCGGGAGCGCGGCGTAGACACGCCGATGGTCAAGAATACGGACCGGCCGCCGCTGGGGCAAACCGGCCCGTACGACCCGGGGCGGGAGGGTACCCGCCCCGGGCGTGGGCACTACTCGGCCGCCGTATCACCCTCGGCGGCCGCGGCCTTCTTGGCCGCCGCGCTCGTCCGCTTGGTCGCGGTCTTGCGGGCGGTGGTCTTCTTGGCCGCCGCGGTCGTCTTCTTGGCGGCGGTCTTCTTCGCGGCGGTCTTGCGGGCGGCCCGCTTCTTGGGCGCCGGGGCCTCCTCGGCGGGCGCCTCCTCAGCGGGAGCCTCGGCGGCGGGGGCCTCGGCGGCGGGGGCCTCGGCGGCCTCCTCGACCACGGCCTCCGCGACGACGACCTCCTCAGCGGCCTCGGGCGCAGCCTCGGCGGCGGCCTGGGCGGCAGCCTCGACGGCGGCTTCGGTGGCCGGGGCGGCGGCCGCCAGGGCCGCCTCCAGGGCCGCGTCGGCCTTCGCCTGCAGCACCACGATCTCGGCGGCCTGCGGCGCACCCGCCGGAGCCGTCGCCTTGCGCACCGCGCGGCGGCGCGGACGGCCGGCCGGAGCGGCGGCGGGGGCCTCGGCCACCGGCGCCTCCTCGGCCTTCGGCGCCTCGACCACCACGGTCTCGACGGCCGCGGCCTCGGCGGCCTCCGCCTCGACGCCCGGGACCTCCAGGGCCAGCTGGCCCTCGATCTCCTCGCGCACCGGCTCGGCGGGCTCCACGACCGCCTCGACGACGGCCTCGACGGCCTGCGGCTCCTCGTGGGCCGCGCCGCCCTTGCCCCGGCGACGGCGCTTGCCGCCGCCCGGGCCCGCCTCGGCGGCCGCGGCCACCGGAGCGTGGACGTGGGCGCTCGGCTGCTCCATGTGGACGATCACACCGCGGCCGTTGCAGTGCACGCAGGCCTCGGAGAAGGACTCCAGCAGGCCCTGGCCGACCCGCTTGCGGGTCATCTGGACCAGGCCCAGCGAGGTGACCTCGGCCACCTGGTGCTTGGTCCGGTCCCGGCCCAGGCACTCCAGCAGGCGGCGCAGCACCAGGTCGCGGTTGGACTCCAGGACCATGTCGATGAAGTCGATCACGATGATGCCGCCGAGGTCGCGCAGCCGCAGCTGGCGCACGATCTCCTCGGCCGCCTCGATGTTGTTCCGGGTGACCGTCTCCTCCAGGTTGCCGCCCTGGCCGACGAACTTCCCGGTGTTGACGTCGATGACGACCATCGCCTCGGTGCGGTCGATCACCAGCGAACCGCCGCTGGGCAGCCAGACCTTGCGGTCCAGCGCCTTCATCAGCTGCTCGTCGATCCGGTAGGTGGCGAACACGTCCACCTCGGAGGTCCACCGCTGGAGCCGCTCGGCGAGGTCCGGGGCCACGTTGGAGACGTACTCGTGGATGGTCTTCCACGCCTCGTCGCCGGAGACGATGACCTTGGTGAAGTCCTCGTTGAAGATGTCGCGCACGACCCGGACGGTCATGTCCGGCTCGCCGTACAGCAGCGCCGGGGCGTTGCCGGTCGCGGCCTTCTTCTGGATGTCCTCCCACTGCTGCTGCAGGCGCTGGACGTCGCGGGTCAGCTCCTCCTCGGAGGCGCCCTCGGCGGCGGTGCGCACGATGACGCCCGCGTCGTCCGGGACGATCTTCTTGAGGATCTGCTTCAGGCGGGCGCGCTCGTTCTCGGGCAGCTTGCGCGAGATGCCGGTCATCGAGCCCTCGGGCACGTACACCAGGTAGCGGCCGGGCAGCGAGATCTGGCTGGTCAGGCGGGCGCCCTTGTGGCCGATCGGGTCCTTGGAGACCTGCACCAGCACGGACTGGCCGGACTTCAGCACCGACTCGATCCGGCGCGGGCCGCCGTGGCCCAGCGCACCGAAGTTGACCTCACCGGCGTACAGCACCGCGTTGCGGCCCTTGCCGATGTCGACGAACGCGGCCTCCATGGACGGCAGCACGTTCTGGACCTTGCCCAGGTAGACGTTGCCGACGTACGAGGTGGCCTGCTCCTTGTTGACGTAGTGCTCGACCAGCACGCCGTCCTCGAGCACGCCGATCTGGGTGCGCTGACCGTTCTGGCGCACCACCATGACGCGCTCGACCGACTCGCGGCGGGCCAGGAACTCGGCCTCGGTGATGATCGGCACCCGGCGGCGGCCCAGCTCGCGGCCCTCGCGGCGGCGCTGCTTCTTCGCCTCCAGGCGGGTCGAGCCCTTGATGGACTGCACCTCGTCCGGGTCGAAGGACGGCTCGGTGGAGCGGCGGCGCGGCTCGCGCACCTTCACCACCGTGCGGACGCCGTCCTCGGTGGTCTCGGCGGTCTCGACGGCGCCGGCCTCGCCGCTGCGGCGGCGGCGACGGCGGCGACGGCGGGACGAGGACAGGCCGGAGGCCAGCTCGTCCTCCTCCTCGTCCTCCTCCTCGGCGACGGCCCGGGCCGGCTCCTCGACGGCGGGCTGCTCGGTCTCGACGGCCTCGGCGGCCTCGAACTCCTCGGCCTCGCCACGGCGACGGCGACGGCCGCCCCGACGGCGACGGCGCGACGGACGGCCGTCCTCCTCCCACTCGCCCTCGGTCTCCGGACCGGCGGCGGGGGCCTCCACGGCGGGCGCCTCGACGGCCGGAGCCTCCACGGGGGCCTTGGCGGGGGCCTTCACCGGCGCCTCGGCGACCGGCTTGCGGCGGCCCGGCTCGACCCGGGTGCGGACCCGACGGCGGCGGCCGACACCGCTGTACTCGTACTCGTCCTCGTCCCCGCGCTCGGCGGCGGCCGGGGCCTCGACCGGCGCCGTGACGGCGGCGGGCTGCTGCGGCGCGGTCGGCGCGACGTAGGGCGCGGGCTCCTGGAAGACCGGGGCCTGGAAGACCGCGGTGGCCGGACGGACCGCGCGGCGGCGCACCCGGTGGTGCGGCTCGGCCTCGGCGGCCGGAGCGGGGGCCGGGGCCGGGGCGGCGGCCGGCTCGGCGGCGGCCTCGACGGCCTCCTCCTCGGCGGGCTCCTCCTCGACGGCGGGCTCCTCGGCCACCGGCTCCTCGACCGGGGCCTCGACCACCGGCGCGGCCTCGACCACGCGACGGCGGCGGGTACGGCGGGCCGGCGCGGCCGGGGCCTCCTCGGCCACCGGCTCGGCGACGGGGGCCTCGGCGGGAGCGGCGGCCTCGACCGCGGGCTCCTCGACCACGGGCGCCTCGACCGGGGCCTCGGCCTTCTTGCGGGTCCGGCGGGCCCGAGCAGGCTTCTCCGCCTTCTCCTCGGTCTTCGTCTCCTCGGTCTCCGGCGCGGTGACCACGATCGCGGTCTCCTCCGGCGCACCCGCCGGGGCCTCGGCCCGCTTGCGGGTCCGGCGGGCCCGGACCGGCTTCTCCGCCACCGGGGCGGCCTCGGCCGCCGGGGCCGCGGCGGCGGGCGCCTCGTGCGCCTCGGCCGGCAGGACCGTCTCGGCCGCCTCGGCGGCCGCACCCTGCGGGGTGCCCGCCGGGCGGGACACCGCCCGGCGACGACGGCGCGGCGGCGCGGCGGGCGCGCCCTCGCCACCGGTCACGGCGGTTCCGTTCTGTTCCGTGGCCGCAGACTGCTGCGGATCGGTGTTATCGAGCATGCGGGTGGATCTCCCGTCAGGCCCCCGGGCTCCGCATCCGGGCACGGCGCGGCACCAGTGGGCGGCCGGCATCGCGACGATGCTCGGGCCGGACCCTTTGACGGTGCCGCCGTGCGGACGCGAGGCCGCACAGGGGCTCGTAGTCTCGCTCGGCGCCCCACGCTCGGCGGGGTGTCGAAAAGTCTTCTGGTCTGACCAGTCTTCTGAGGTTTTCCCAAGCTGAGCCGTCCCCCAACCCCGGGTGGCTCCCGGACGGGGCCCCGGGCCCACCGACCGTCCTGGTCGGCGGACCCCGAGTGGCCGGCCTGTGCTGCGACGACGCTCGCTCCCCTGGGGAGCCGCGGGAACCCTGGAGGTCCGTCGGATCCAGTGAGGCACTGGACCCGGCCTCCGCCCCCTAGGCGGACGCGGTAGCGCGCGGCCCGGCGGCCGTTTCTCAGCCGGCCGGGGCCGCGGCGCGGTCGAGCGCCAGCGGGTCGGTCACCGTGCCCGACTCCTCGTCGAGCGGCCCCTGCGCCAGCCTGGTCACCTCTGCGGGGACCGGCGGCGCCAGGTCGGCCGTCGCACGGAGACCGGACAATACGTCGTCGGGTCGTACGGCGGGTGTGGCGTGTCGTACTACCAGGCGCAGTATCGCACAGGGACGGCCGGTCCGAACATCGCGGTCGGTTCCGGCGGCCGTGTCCGTACCACCGTCGACCTGCGGCTCGACGGCTTCGAGCGCCGCCACCGCACCGCGCGCGTCGAAGACCCGTACGCCGTTCTTGGTCCGGCGCTCGACCTCGACCTTCTCCTCGGCGAGGAACTTCCGGACCGCCTGAACCGCCTCGGCCGGCTCGACGCCGTCCAGGCGCACCAGCCACTCGGAGGCCTCCAGGCGCTCCACGAAGTTCGGCGTCCGGACCTCGACCGCGTCGATCACGTCCAGACCGGCGGGCAGCGACTCGTCCAGCTGCGCCCGCAGCTGCTCGGGGTCGCGCACGGCGGCCAGGCCGATCTCCAGGTACTCCGCCTCGCTCGCCACCCCGGTCGGGGCGGCGTTGGCGTAGGACACCTTCGGGTGCGGGGTGAAGCCGGCCGAGTAGGCCATCGGAACGGCGGACCGGCGCAGGGCGCGCTCGAAGGCGCGCTGGAAGTCACGGTGGCTGGTGAAGCGGAGCCGGCCGCGCTTGGTGTAGCGGAGACGAATCCGCTGCACCGTCGGCGCGGGCGGCGGACCGTCGGGCGTACGGCGTGCCAGGGTCGCTCAGTCCTTTAGTCAATTGTCCCCGTCCGGCGCGGCGCGTTCCCGCCACTGTCCGGACTCTGTCACCTCAAAGGGTACGCGCCCCGCCGCCCCACTCGCTCCGCCCCTGGTCAGCCCGCTACGACCGACCCCCGCCCGGAACACTCCGGACGGGGGTCGAAAGCCCTGCGCCGCCTACTTGTTGACGACCGTCAACGGCAGCAACTTCTTGCCCGTGGGGCCGATCTGGATGCTCGTCTGCATCTGGGGCCATATAGACACAAGGGCAAAACCGCCCCTAGCGTCTCCGGCATGGGGAAACGCAGCCGCACGGCCTCAGCAGCCGCTCAGAAGGCCTACACCGTAGAAGCTGAATGGACCGCCGCAGATCTGGCCCAGCTTGAGGAGCTGAAGAGAGCCGAGACCACCCTTCCGAACGACGCTCCCCGGGCTCTGCTGTCGGTCCGGTTGTCCGTACTGACGGAAGACACGACCTCCCCCGTACGCCAGGAACTCGACCTTCGCAGGGAGGCGCTGAACCGGGGCTGCCGCGTCGTCGGCGTCGCCAGTGACCTGAACGTCTCAGCCACGAAAGTGCCGCCGTGGAAGCGGAAGCAGCTGGGCGAATGGCTGAACGACCGGGCGCCAGAGTTCGACGTGCTCCTGTTCTGGAAGCTCGACCGCTTCATCCGCCGGCTGTCCGACCTGAACACCATGATCGACTGGGCGCTGAAGTACGGGAAGAACCTGATCTCCAAGCACGACTCGATCGACCTGACTACGGTCGTCGGCAAGATCATGGTCACGCTGATCGGCGGCATCGCGGAGATCGAGGCGACCAACACCAGTACTCGCGTGGCGAGCCTCTGGGACTATGCCAAGACACAGAGTGACTGGCTGGTCGGCAAACCCACCTACGGCTACACGACGGGGGAGGACGAGAACGGGAAGGTTGTCCTCTACATTGACGCCGACGCCTACAAGGCTCTGCACTGGTGTCGGCGTCTGGCCCGTCGGGGCGTCTCCGCGACACGGATGGTCACGCTCATGAAGCGGTCGAAGCTCATGGGTGAGCGCTTGACGACCTCGACGCTTCTCAGTCGCCTGCGGAACCCCGGCTTGATGGGGTACCGGGTTGAAGTGGAGACTAAGGGCCGCGCTCGTCGCTCCAAGCAGGTCCTGGACCAGCGCGGCATGCCGATCAGGGTGGCAGAGGGCATCTTCACCGAGGACGAGTTCAACGAGCTGCAAGCGGACCTGGACAAGCGCAGCAAGAAGCAACCGGCGCGGCAGCCGGGCGGCGCCACGAAGCTCCTCGGCGTTCTGATCTGCGTCGACTGCAAGAGCAACATGACAGTCAAGAAGACCAGCAACCAGAACGGCGACTACGCCTATCTGCGGTGCCAGAAGTGCAAGAGCGGCGGCCTTGGCGCCCCGAACCCCGAAGAGGTCTACGCCACGGTCGTGACCGACGTCCTCTCCGTCCTCGGCGACGAGCCCGTTCAGGTTCGGGAGTACGCGCGAGGCGCCGAAGCCCGCGCCCAGGTTAAGCAGCTGGAGGAGTCAGTCGCCTACTACATGAAGGAGCTTGAGCCGGGGGGACGCTATACGAAGACGCGGTTCACTCGCGAACAGGCTGAGACGACCCTGGACAAGCTGATCGCCCGACTCGACCAGATCGACCCCGAAACCACAGAAGACCGGTGGGTCAATGTCGCCAACGGCAAGACGTTCCGGCAGCAGTGGGAGGAGGGCGGTATCGAAGCCATGTCGGCCGACCTCCTGAGGGTCGGTGTTCGGTGCGAGGTCACCCGCATCAAGATCAAGGGCCAGCGCGCACCCCAGGTGAAGCTTCGGCTCATGATCCCCAAGGACTACCGGGACCGCCTGATCATCAAGGAAGACCACTTCGCGAGCAAGCTCTGACGCGGATAGTCGACCGACGACGGGTCCCCGCATAAGACAGCCCCCGGCATTGAGGCCAGGGGCTGTCTCCGTCAGTGCCTGGTGGGGTCGTACGGCTCCTCATTGCCTTCATCGTCCACGATGACGATCTCGCTCTCGATGATCGAGGCTCGCGCCTGCGTCGAGGCACCCACCAGCTCGACAGGGCTTACCGACGGACCGACCGTACCCGGCACTGGGAGGAGAGCGGTCACGAGACCTCCCCACGCTCGACGAAGCGGCTCGCATCTTCGCGGGCCATCTCACGGTTGGTGGCAAGGTCTTCGGCGATGCCGACGGCGATGAGGGCTTCGGCAGGGGTGTGGCCGGTCCCGGCGAAGCGCCAGGCGGAATCCGTGGTGGTGTCGGTGTCCCAGTCGGCGTACAGGTCTCGGACGCCGGCCAGGGCGCGGGCGTGTTCGGCGCGGTCGGCCCGAAGCTGTCCGTAGGTGGTGGAGTAGGCGTGAGTCTTGGTGAGGCAGTCGCCCCGGTAGCCGAGCATGTGGGCCCAGGTACGTAGGCGCAGGAGTTGCAGTTCGGGCAGGCCGCCGAGGCGCCAGGCGGTGGCGATGAGGGCCCGGACGTGGGGGTTGACGTGCAGCGCCCGTATCTCCGCGAGGGACGTGATGCGGCGGTCGACGGCGCCGGCGGTTTCGGCGCTCTTACTGGTGTACTTGGCGACATAGGCGGCGACCGCGTCGTCCGTGAGCCGCCCGCCGTCCCCGTTGGTGAGCGGGTGGGCGTCGAGCTGGGTGCCGAAGCTGAGCTGCCCGCCGCGGTAGGCCGCCGTGTCGGGGCAGGGCAGCGCCACCGCAGCGGCAGCCGAGTAGACGCTGTCCAGGAGGAGATCCGGGGTTGCCCAGGGCGGGGGCGGGGAGGTGGGCCCGTCGGGGCCGTCGAAGCGGATGACGGCGTGGAAGTGGACGGCGCCGCGCTTCTGGTACTCGGCAACCTTGGTGGCCGAGACCCGAACGAGGGTGCGCACCTCCGACCGGCCGACGCCCGACCGGGCAGCGACGTGGTGGTACAGGTTGTCCCGGAAGGCCTTCCACAGCGCCGGGGCCATGGCGTTCCACAGGACGTGGCCCGGGTAGTCGTAGCAGTCAGCGCACAGCGGCTGTCCGATGAGCGGGTCCCCGTCGGGATGGGGCCGGCCGCAGCCGTGGCGGCCGCCATGTTCACAGCGCCGGCGCCGGACCGGGTGGCAGTCGCCCGCTCGGTGGACCGGGCCGAACGAAGGGGCGGTCAGGGTGACGAACAGCCGCGGGTGCGTCCGGACCGTTCCGGGGATGCCCTTACCGCCGATGAGGCCGGAGCGGACCAGGTGGAAGGTGTCGCCGCTGTGCTCACGGGAGCAGGACGGGCAGCGGGTGGCCCGGCGGTTGCGGCAGCGAACCGCGAGCCGGCCGCCGGGCTCGGCGGCGGTCGAGTAGTGGCGCAGGACCTCACCGGTGGCAGCGTCCAAGGTGGTGGAGTAGCCGGTGAGGTAGACCGGTTCGGCGCAGCCGCCGGTGGCGCGGATCTGCTCCAGCCAGCGGTTCAGGTCCGGCATCTCACCAAGGCGAACCAAATCCCGGTCGATGGGCGGGAGTTGGCGCAGCCGCGCCTCCCGGTTGAGGAGGGCGCGGCGTGCGGTGGGGTCGTTGTGCGGGTTGGTGTGGGTCATGGTGGGTGTCTCCAGGGCCAGGGTTCGCCGGGCCCCGGCCGGGCCATGTGTGTGGTGGCTCGGCCGGGGGTGGCGTTGGGGCGGGTGGAGCGGGTCCGGCGGGTGGGGATGGAGCGGCCGCCGGTGGGGGTTGGGTGGGCTGGCATGGTGATCACGCGCTTTCAGGTGGTGGTGTGGGTGAGGCCTTGGACGAGCCACATCACGGCGTAGACGACGGGGTCGGCCCATCCGATGCGGTCGAGGAAGATGCCGAGGACGCCGACGAGGAGGATGTGCCAGAGCTTGAGTTCGCCGGAGCGGAGCAGGAGGTAGGTGACGAGGGCGAGGACGGCGGTGAGAATGAGGGCGGTGGCCATCAGAGGTAGACCCCTTCGTCTGCCAGCTGCAGGCCGGGCCAGGCCGGTGCGAGGCGGGCGTGCTTCTGGGCCGTTCGGCGGGCCTGTTCGGGGGTGACGTGGATGGAGCGGGCCCTGATCCACTGGCCGTCGGTGTCGGCGGTGATGGCGACGCCTTGTTCTGCGAGAGTGATGCGCTGGGCGGCGTCCAGGGCGTCCTTGTTGAGGTCGCCGAGGGCCATCTCCGCCGTGCCGGGGTCGCTCACCCTGTGGCAGACGCGGCCGGCCAGCTGTGCGCGTAGGGCGGTGACGCCGGGGCCGAGGTCGGAGCCGACCCGCTGTCCGGCGATGACGAGGTGGACGCCGAGGGCGGCGCCGAGCTGGGCGAGGCGGAGCAGGTTGGTGGAGATCTCGCCGACTTCGGCCTTGTCCTCGCGCGTGGCCATCAGGTACAGCTCGGCCACTTCGTCCACGATGACGACGATGGGTGTTTTGCGAAGCTTGGCCGGGAGGTCCCAGATCAAGCGGCGGCGCCTTCGCGCCGCCGGGCGGCCCCAGCCGCCCCGGCCGGGCATGCGGCCTTGCGGCCGTTCCGGGCCGGGCGGCTGGCCGCCCGCGGATGCAGGGCCGGTTGAAGGCGAAGGCACCCAGGCCGTTCGCTGCCGCGCGGTGGCTGGGGTGGCCGGCCGAGGGAGGCTTTACGCACCTTGCCGCGCCGGGGCCCGCGTCGGGCAAGGACGGGGGGCCACTCGGCCACATTGCGGTCAGGCCCAAAAGCCCTGACCGAGTTCGCAGCAGCTTACGGCCCCCCGACCATGCCCGACCCCAACCCCGCAAGGACACCGCCCAAAGCCTCCCCCAACCGGCCACGCGCGCACCTCCCCCGCCGACCGGCCCCCAGTCAGGCCAGCTCGCGGCGCACGTACGCGGCCAGGCAGAGCAGTTCCTTCAGGCTCAGCCAGCCCTCCGCTACACCCTCCAGCCGAACCACCGGGCCGCCGAGGGCATCGGTATCGGCGACCGCCCGCAGCTGCGTGCGCTTCACACCGCACACCGCAAGCAGCGCGTTCAGCTCATCGGCTTCCCGGCGCGCCACCCGCCACCCGGCCGCGTAGTCCACCCCCGGTACCCACACCCACGAGTCCGGGTCGAGGCTCGCCGCCAACTCCGCACCGAAGTCGTCGTCCCCGTCCAACTGCGCTTCAACTCCCCTGCTCAAGAACCGAACCGGCCATCCGTGCACAGACATGCCGAGGAGCCCGATACCATCGGCACCGGGTTCCAACCCACCGGACCACCCCTCTCCCGCCAAGGTCACGGGGTGGTCCGGCACGTCTTCAGTTGTCCCTGATCAGGTCAGATGCGGTCCCGCGTCGACTCCTCGCAGCCAAAGATCCGCCGGAACAGCTCCGCCTCGCTCAGGCCGATCAGCGGGTCATCAACTCCGGTCTCCTCCCGCCAGATGCGCCGCATCAGCAGCGATCGCTGGTCGTCGGCGAAACCGGGTTCGTCGCACCACGCCATCACGTCGTGGTGTGCGGCTCGGCGCCCCGGCGAGACAGCCCGCACCGTCCAGGAGAACTGGCCGTCCAGCAGCCACCAGGTCCAGGCCCGGTACCACCAGGCCCGCAGCTGCCGAATCACCGCTGCTCCCCGGGGCCTGCGGAGTACAAGCGGACCACAGTCGGGGTCAGGTCGAGGAAGGCCAGGGCCCGCACCTCCCCGTGCGTCGCGAGCCGGTGACCGATCGACTGCACCTCCGAAGGCCCGAACACCTCCGCGAAGTAACCCTGCTGGTCCGGGCTGAGCGACAACGCGTTCAACGTCTTCAGGAGCGCGGCCATCGCGTCCGGCAACCTGCTGAACCGCGCGGGCGCTGCCACGCCTCGCACTTCCACGATCACCGGGAACGGGTACGGCGCGTTCGCCATGTCTGTGTGCAAGGTGTCCGTCATGACCTTCCCTTCCTCCGCGCTCGGTGCTTGACCGCCGGACCGCTCAGCTTTCGTTCCACGACTTCCAGTTCCACCCGCACCCGCACCGAGGGCCAGCCGAACCGGACCACCTCGCCGACGAGCGCCGACGCTCGCAGCCACGGGAACAGCCTTCACGCCGGCACCTCCCCCACGCGGCGCGGGTGCCGACTGTGGACACCGACCGTCCGACCGTTGACGACGATGTACCGGGTCTCGGCCTTCAGCAGCCCCGCCCCGCAGTAGAAGCACCGGGTCTCCGCCGCCCCGGACGCCCGCTTCCTCACGTCGCACCACCTTCCGGGCCCACCAGCGCCCAAACGATCTTCCCGATACCTTCCGGACGAGGCATGAAGCCCCACTCCACGGACAGGGCCTCCACCAGGAACAACCCCCGCCCCGACTCGGCCTCCATACCCATGGACCGCCGGATCGCGGGCTTCTCGCTGCTCGCGTCGTGCACCTCCAGGCGGAGGTGATCGAGCACCATCTCGAAGCGGATACCGATTCGCCGCCCCTTCGGCACCCGGGCGTGCGTCACCGCGTTGGTCACCAACTCGCCGAGCACGGCCTGAGCGTCACCCACGAGGGCCTCCCCGCCGGGCACACCTGCAAGGAAGTCACGAAGGTGAAGCCGGGCCACTCCGGCGGACTTGCGGTGGCGGGTGAGCATCGCCTCGAACGCGACTATCGCGCTGTCCGACTCAGGCGACTCAGCAACGCCCATGGGCTCTTCCAAGCTGATCAAGTGCACCACCCTCCCGGTGCCCAAAGGGGAGGCCGAACCTGGACGTTCCGGCCCTTGACACCAGGTTGCCGAGAGGGAATGCGGACTTCGTACCCAAGCTGATTACCCACTGTGGGTAAACTCACAGGTAATCAACTTCCTTGCAGTGACTGCCGGATCAACAGCGGGGGCAGTGGTGACCGAGGCACGCGTTCCGGACCGGCTCCCGCCGAGCCTGCTTTCCAACCCCGAGATGATCACCGCCTGCCGAAAACGAGACTTCGCCACCGTGTTCAGGCTGCTCAAGCTGGCTGGGATCTACCCGTCGCTCATCGCTCGGGCGTGCGACATGACACCAAGCCGAGTCGGCGAGGTCATGGCGGGAAAGCCCAAGATCGAGAAGATCGATCTCATCGAGCGAATCGCAGACGGGCTGCATATCCCCGGGCGCATGCTCGGGTTGGCCTCCCGGGAATGGGAGCAGGAAGCACCAGCCCCACAGCTCCGGCACCGAGCACCCGAGCCGTCCGCCGGCGGGCAGAGCCTCAGCGCACCGATCGACCCCGAGCTCTTCGTCAGCCATCTGCGCGGCGTCATGCCCAACCACTACAAGGCTGCCAACCTGCTCGGTTCTCGCCACGCGCTCGACGCGGTGACACGACACGTCCAGTTGCTCGACCGCCTCCAGGAGAACGTCGACGGCCGCGCACGAGACGAGCTCCTCACCATCGGTGCCCGCACGGCGGAGTTCCTGGGCTGGTTGAACCAGGATCTCGGAGACTTCGACCAGGCCCTGTACTGGTCGGACCGTGCCATGGAGTGGGCGCAGGAGGCCGCGGATGACGTCATGGCCGCCTACGTACTCTTCCGCAAGAGCAACCAGGCCACCGCTCAACGCAACGCGCAGAAGGCCGTCAGCCTTGCCCGCGCCGCTCAACGGTCGGCCGGCGCCACACTGCGCATCCGCGCGCTAGCTGCCCAGCAGGAGGCCCAGGGCCACGCGCTCATGGGTAACCCTCGCTTCGCACAAGCCAAGTTCGATGAGGCCCACGAACTCGCCGCCGAACCGGATGACTCGCACGCAGACGACGCGCTTGATCTCGCGTACTGCACACCGACCTACATCGAGATGCAGCGCGCGAACTGTCTGATCGAACTCGGCGATCCACGAACGGCCGTCGACATGTTCGAGGCCGAGCTTCAAATCCTGCCGCCGATCTACCGTAACGACCAGGGCGTGTACCTCTCACGGCTGGCGCGCGCCTACGCGGTGTCCGGCGAACCGGAGCAGGCCGCCGCCGCAGCCGACCGGGCACTGTCGATCGCCATCGACACCGAGTCCGCCCGAGCCATGTCCGAACTGTCCGCAGCAGGCAACGCCCTTCAGTGCTGGAGAGCTGTACCCCAAGTAGCCACATTTACAGGCCGTTTAGCCCTGATGCAGCGCTGAGTGGCCGAGCCTTCATGAACCCTCCGCGCGAGGAGCTGGAATATCAATGGCACACCATAAAGCGGCTGACCTGAAGGAATTCTCCTATCTCCGGGACGGCTCAGAGCCCGGATGGATCCTCTGCCAGGGCAAGATCGTTGATATCCCAACGAACTTTGACCGGGTCCCCCCTTCGAGGGCCCGGATGTACGAGCCGTCGGCGGCGCAGTCGTCAGGCCCAGAAGGCCTGCCCGGCGAAGTTCGGCCAGCAGCGTGGGGTGCAGGCGAGGCCAGACGCCGGCTGCGGTCCAGTCCCACAGCCGGCGCCACGCCGTCACGCCCGAGCAGCCCACGACCTCAGGGGTCAACCCGCCAGGCCACAGCAGTTCGCAGCACGTACCCGATGCCCGCGAGCGCCGCTCGATCCGACACACGCAACCGGCCCGGGTAGCAATGCCTACATCCGGGAGCAGGCGGCACGAAGCCACACGCTCCCACAGATCCTCCCGAACAAGATCGACAGCCACTCGAACACCCTGGCCGAGCAAGATCGCCGCGCACCCGGCCCAGTGCTCAACTCATTCTGAAACGATCAGTTAGGCAGATGCCGGCTCCAGCCGCCCCCACTCGTCATTCGTCAAATCGCATCGCCCCACCCCACGACCAGAACAACGATCCGACCAAATGAAGGTCACATGATCCACCGGACGGGACCGAACCGGACCTCCTGACGGATCAGCGCGACCAGTACGGGTCCTCGGTCAGTGTCACCGCTTCGGTGATCGATCCGTCAGGGGCCCCACTCGGACGGGTGAAGGGCGAGTTTCGGAAGTACTGACCCAGGTCGACCTGGACGGTCGCCCGTCCGTCTGCCGAGATGTCCAGCTCCAGCTCACTGCCGTCCCCGGTCGTGGCCTTGACGGTCGACGCCGACCCCGCGGGACGCGTCGTCGAGTAGCCAAGCTGCTTCCAGCGGGCCTCAACCCGGTTCGACAACTCGACGGCTCTGGCTGGCGAGATCCGGGTCACAATCTGGCCGGTCTCGCTGATGTGGTATTTGTCCACCTCGTCGTTGAGCCCGGTGTCGTACTGCTTGGAGTGGATCAACCCGTAGGCCATCCGGACCGGTGGTTCGATACCCGCCGTGGCGCTCTCCAGCGCATCCAGCAGGCAGTGCCGGCCTGCTGGTCAGCCTGTTGGGCCGAGGCGGCTGAAGGCCCATCGGAGCACCTCTTGGTCGACGCGGGTGCGGCCGGTGCTGGTGGTGACCACCATGGCCAAGTTCTCCGCCTAGGCAGTTCGCGGTGTCGGCGGCGGCTGAAGTCAGGCGCCGCCGACACCGGTTCAGTGGGACCAGTACGGGTCTTCGGCCATCGTCGGCGCTTCGGCTGGCGATTCGGTGGGGGCTCCGCTTGGGCGGGTGAACGGGGAGAGATGGACGTATGGGCCCAAGCTGATGCGGACGGTTGCTCGTCCGTCGGACGAGATGTCCAGCTGAATCTCGCTACCATCGATTGTCGTGGCCTTGACAGGAGGTGCTGCCTGCGTGGAACGAGTTGTCCGGTAACCGAGTTGCTTCCATCGGGCCTCGATCTTGTCCGACAACTCGACGGCCTTGGACGGCGAGATCCGGGTCACGATCTGGCCGGTCTCGCTGATGTGGTGCTTGTCGACGTCGTCGTTGAGCCCGGTGTCGTACTGTTTGCCGACTATCGGGCCGTAGGCCATCCGGACAGGCGGTTCGACGCCAGCGGTGGTCGCCTCCAGCATTCCGTCGAGTTTCAGCACCCCTTCGCGCATCGGCATGTTTGCGGGCTGACGTACGTCCCACCAGCCGTAAGCGATCCAGCCGATGAACGCCGTCAACAGCAGCACGCTCACACCCAGCACTCGCAAGCAACTGCGGCGCACGCCGCCTTCCCTGCTCATCGGGGCGGTACCGTCACGACTCGGTTGCCGTGACCGCTCACAACCTGGGCGATGGCCTGCAGGGATTCGTTCGGTTCGATGGTCCCGTCGGGGTGGCGGACGACCACCGAGGTCTTAGTCCCGTCTGGGTTGTAGGCCTCCTCCTCGCGAGCGTCGAAGTAGTTGGAGTGCGCCGGGATGTCACCCCAGACGGCGCCCCACCAGCCCTTGTCAGGCCCGTCCGGAGCGCCGAACCGCTTCGCTCCGAAGGCAGCACTGGCTGGGTCTGTACCGAACCAAAGGGTATTGGGGTCGGTGGTGCCGTCGGGGAGCTGTGCCACCTTGTCGTTCTTGGCCGCGGCCGCGAAAACGTGCCCGTCCTGGACACCGAGGTCGGAGGCCTTGCCGACATCCATCCCCGGGCTGCCGATGATCACCACGTCATCGGAGTACAGGCCGCCTGGCTGCTTGGACGCCTCGCCGGCGGTCAGGGAGCCATAGCTGTGCGCCACCGTCGTGACATGGGCGGGTACCGCGCCCTCGTGCGTGGCACGCAGGCTCTGCATGAACGCGCTGTACGTCTTGCCGCCCGCCTTCGCATTATCCGTGCCCGTGACCTTGAGGTCATTGGTGGGGTCGTTGCCGTCGATGTTGATCTGGGGCGCGTCATAGTCGAGCCAGACGATGGATGCGTTCTTCTTCGTCGGGTCGTTCTGGGTGGCCGCGTCGTAGATGTTGCGCGCACGCTGGACGTCGTTGTTGACGAAGTGCCCGTCGAGCCTGGTGTTAAGGCCCGGCACATACGCCGATACGTTGTCCGCAGTGTCCGGATTGCCGTAGGAGACGATCGCCCGACCGTGGGACTCCATGCCGACCCCGAGAAGGAACATCGGAGGCTGCTTGGTCCTGGGGTCGGTGTCGTTGAGATGGGCGCCGTTGGCGGCGAGCTTGTCCCGGAGCGCCTTGAGGCCCTCCAGCTTGCTGTCGTCGTAGCCCGACCGGTGCGGCTTCTCCTCCAGGTACTTGATCATCCCGTCCAGCTGCGCCCGGTTGGCCTTGTCCCGCACCTCGGCGGGGATGCCGTTACGACCGCCGAGCAGGTCGGGGTGCAGGGTCAACATCTTCTGCTGCTCGTCTGGGGTCAGCCCCTTCCACCAGGCGTTGACCTCGGCTGCGGTGGCGTCCTTGCCTGGCCACCCGAGGCTCCTCAGCCCCTCGTCAAGAGAGTTGACGGCGTCGAGCTGGATCTGCGCGGCCTCGGGGTTGAGCCCGTCGAAGGTCGCCAACTGCGCGATGGCGTTGAGGCGTAGCGCGACCTTCTGATCGACCGCGTCCGCCTCGGCTATCGCCTTGCTGATCCGCTCGGCCAGGGCACTGGCCCTCTTCGGGGCGTCGTAATCGGGGTCGTTCTGCTCCGCCTTACTCGGCTTGGGATACGTGACCGACCCGTCGGCGCCGACCGTGAACTCCGCCTTCCGAGCCTCCGCCAGCGCTTCGGTGAGCTTGGACTGCGCGAGCTCGAACGCCTCGGCGGCATGGCGCAGCAGCGCGCTCGTCGCCTGCATCGCCACGTACGAGCCGTCCAGCGCGTTGTTCGTCTGCTTCAGCTTGCTGCTCGCGGCCTTCCCGGCGGTCCCCGACCAGTTGGTGCCGACCCAGCGGGAAGTCTCCTTCACCGCCTCGAAATGGGCGTGGTTGGCCTTCCCGAGGGAGTCGTAGGCGTTGGCGAGAGCGGCCAGACGCGAGGGCTGCGCGTTTTCCAGCTGGTACAGATCCATCTACCGGCCCCCGTAGACCAGGCTCTTGTGTACGGCGTCATCCACGCCGTCATAGTTGTCCGCCGCGGTGATCATGTTGTTGCCGTTGTCGCCGATGTCCTTGGCGAGTTGGCGCTGCCCCTTCTCCCACGCCTCCGTGCACGCCGTGATCGCGGCGCCGGAGAGCCAGCCGCTCAGACCGGTCGCAGCCTCGTCTGAGGGCTTGTGCACCCGGGCCAGTTCGGCCGGCATCTGCTCCGCGATGTCATGGCACTGCTTTCCGACCTTCGACAGGCCGTTGGTATCCACCTTCACCGCGTCGTCGCTCTTACCGCTCACTCGTCACATCCAGTACGCATGGGATCGATTGCTCCGTTCGGAGTCGATCGAACCAGGAGTCAGATGATCGCACCAGAGTACGAATACTCAAGTGTCGCGAGATACGACGGGCGACGTGGACACCTCCTGCATGGCGTTCACTGAGTTCGGGGACTGCCGCGGCGTGGTCCTCGAAGTTGACGCCTGCGTGTTCGTCGACACCCACGAGCGGCTGCTGCCAGCGCGGGTGGTCGTGTTTGGCTTTAGGCGGCACCAAGCAGCCCTTGGGTCCACCTCACAGCAACTCAATGGACCCTCTCGACCGCTGACGACCTGATGAGAGAGGCTGGGCCCATGGACGCACTGATCACGGCCGCCACTTCCGCAGACGAACGCCGGCGCGGCGCCAAGGTCGCCGTACTGCCGGTCGGCAGCTTCGAGCAGCACGGCGATCACCTGCCCCTGACCACCGACACCGTCGTCGCCAGTCTGATCGCCCAGCGAATCGCCACCGACTACGACCTGTTCCTCCTGCCACCCATCACCCTGTCCTGCTCGCACGAGCACGCCCACATGCCGGGCACCGTCAGCATCAGCGCCGCCACGCTCTACGCCGTGATCAACGACACGTGGAAGTCGCTCCAGGCGTCGGGCGTCCCCGGCCTGTTGATCGTGAACGGGCACGGCGGAAACTACGTCCTCTCGAACGTCGTCCAGGAGGCCAACACCGACGGCCCGCGCGTCGCCCTCTTCCCGGTCCGGGAAGACTGGCACCGGGCCCGCGAAGCCGCCGCTCTGGAGAGCTCAGGCGCCGAGGACATGCACGGCGGCGAACTGGAGGTGTCGCTCCTCCTCCACGGCACTCCCCATCTCGTCCGCGGCGGCGTCGAAGGCGACGACCACGACGCCCCGGAACGCCCCCACCTCCTCACCCTTGGCATGGCCGGTTACACCCGGAACGGCATCATCGGCCGCCCGTCACTCGGGACGGCCGAGAAGGGTCAGGTCATTCTGGAGAGCTTGTCCAAGTCGGCCGCCGCGCACCTGTCACTTATAGGGGGTAGCTGACAACGGTCGCCATCACCCAAAAGCGGGCAAATTCCCATAACAGCACAAACGCCATCCTCGACGGAAGCTGAGAGGGCTGTTCCAAGATCTGTCACTTCAGCACAGATCACCGTCCGACCCATGCCCGTGCATCACACGGTGCTCCCTGAGGCGTCTCCGGTCGACTTCATGCCCCACTGCCTCCCGAAGTCGACCGACCACAGAACTGTCAGATCGCTTCACCACGGTCAGATCGTCGTTGATCATCAGCATGCCGAAATCGAAGAGCACATGATGGTTCGCGCAAAGGCAGAGGGCATCGCCGACGATGTCTGGGCCACGATGCGGAGCCCCCAGAGGAACGATGTCGGCCGCCTCTGCATAAGCGCCGGTCGGGGACTCTAGGGCCTGTTTCAGAAGTGGATCAAGTTTCTGGATGATCACAGTCTGTGGGACATGGTGATCTGACGAGCGGCCAGTGAAAGCGGATGGAGCCGTTGCTGCCGGTGGGCAGGAAGCCAGCGATCTGACCAGTGCAGGCGCAGACGCGGCGCTGGTGGGGTGAACAGCCCCACCAGACGTCGTCGTGGCGTTGGTAGTTACCTGAGGCTCTCGGCGACGTGGATAAGTTCCTCATCCGAGAGCCGTGGAGGGGCGCCGGTGGTGATGACGAACGTGTAGGTCCCGTCCGACCACGTCAGCGAACGGGGATCGCCGTTGGAGTCCGGGTGCGTGATGGTCGCGGGGTGACCCTTGACCGTTGCGGCCCGGCCGTCCGGTGGCGTGCTGTTCCCGAGGGTCTGGCTGATGATCAGGTGTCCGTGTACGTCAGGCTCCGTGCCCAGCGTGTACCCGATGACCCAGGCGGGGATGTCGGTCGGAACGGAGGCCAGGCCGGGCAAGTGCACCATCTCGCCCGCGGGGTAGGGGTAGTAGTTCTCCGGCAGGAACGCGGGCCGGAGGAGGTTGCGCTCGTCGAAGTGGATGGCGGGCTTTCCGGTGGCGTCGTTCAGTGCCCGGGTCCCGAGCGGTTTGTTCAGGTGGGTAGTGATCTGTCCGATGCCGCCAGGGTCACAGAACCCCGGGGGGACCGTGTGCCGCAGGGAGATCTTGACCGCGCCAGCGGACTCGCGGGCCACGAGCTGGGGTTGCTTCTCGCAGCCCCAGCCGATGTTGAGTGTCAGGGTCTGGCCGTCCGAGCTGACCAGCAGCGGGTAGCCAGCCACTGGGCCTTCGTAGACCTTCGTTTCAGGGCCCCGGTTGATCCACGCGTTGATCGCGAGCCCGCCACCGAGAACAGCTACGGCAGCCACGGCGGTCAAGCGATTCCGCCGTCCGCGCTTCGACATCTGACGGACGGTATTTTGCGTCACGGGCCCTCCCCGGCGGTCATGGCCATGCTTGCGTCCGGTGTGTGCGAAGTCAAGCGGGTGCCAAACCAGTGCGTATTGGGCACATCACCCACAACACCCGATTTAACGGTCAAGGAATGGCAAAGTCTTGGCGATCGCGCCCGAAAAATGCCATTAGAGGGGCTATGGCGCCTTTATCTGTCGTGCGCTGAGCATTTGCGTGGCGGTAAAGTGTGGGCCGCAACGCCCGCAAAGGCTAATTGCATCCCATTAGGGGGGGAATTGAATGGCTCGAAAAAAGAACTCCGGTCGAACGTGGATAATCTTTGCTACTGCCCTGCTGGCATCGGTTTCCGCAGTTGCTCCGGCTATCGCTATATCCGGGGCTGACGCACCCACTGCCGCGCCGGCGCAGCCCAGCCACGTCCCCAAGAAGAAGCCGTCGGCCGGTGGGACCAATGCGGCTACGGTGCTGAAGGCCGCCAAACCCGAGGTCGCCGAGCTCATGAAGAAGCAGGAGGCTCTCGATAAGGTCGTCGACCGCATCACCGGAGGGCTGGACGAACAGAACCGGGATCGGATCCCAGGATTCTCTGAAGTCGAGGTAGACCCGGGGGCCAACCGCGCAACCCTACACTGGAAGGGGGAGCTTCCGGAGGCGGTTCGCGGCGCGCTCCAAGATCTTCCGCAAGGCGTGAACGTGAAGGTCGTGCCGGCCAAGTACTCAAAGGCGGAACTCCATGTAGCCCGTGAGAAGCTGCTGTTGAACGGGAAGCCGATCCCGCTCGCGGCGAAAAGCCCGAGCCACATCAACAGCATCGGGCCGTCGCTCGACGGCAGCGGCCTCGACCTCGGCTACGAGACGGACGACGAGCGAGCGCCACAGACGCGGACGTTCCGTCCCGCGCTCTCCGCCGAAGAGCTGACACCGCAGGTGGAAGCGATCGCATCTGCCATCGCCGGCGTGGAAGTCCACGCCCACCCCCAAGCAATGGTCGAGGACCTGACGCGAGGTGCAGACTACGAGCCGTGGCTCGGCGGCGCTGGCGTAAAGACCCCGGGCGGCACGATTTGTTCCACGGGTTTCGGGGTCTACAATCCCTCGATCGGGAGCAAGAACCTTGTCACTACCGCCTGGCACTGCGGGTCAGGCTCGTACAGGACCTGGTATAGCGACAAATACATGGGCTACGCCAGTGAGGGGGACGGACTTGACACGGACGACACGATCGGCATCGCCCCGCTCAACGAGCAGGCGTCGGGCTCAGGCGTCTACGGTGGCCCGTGGAATGACCCCAATGATGCTGATTACGTTGAGGTGTCTGGTTACAGTGGCAACAACGTAGGCGACCTCGTCTGCCAGTCCGCCGCAAACTCGGGGGCGCACTGCGGCCTTCGCGTCCTTCAGGTCGACAGGCAGATTCAAGGCCCTAATGGCGTCTGGCGTAAATTCACGGACCAGGTCGTTCAGACGGACCCGAACGACATCGCTTCTATTAACGGGGACAGTGGCGGGCCTGTCGTCGTGCAAGACGGAAGCAAGCTCCGGGCCCGCGGAACCATTACCTCGCTTGACAAAAAGACTAACTGCAACGGTCGAGTTTCCTCTGACGCTGGAACTCGAACGCCAGTGTGCTACAACGGGATGTGGTACGTCCCGATTTCCCAGACGCTCGCTGACATGGGATGGATCCTGAAGACGGGGTAACCCGTAGAGGATTAACCAGCAGTCCAACGGATTCGGTGAAGCTCCTGAAACCCGGTCTACAGCTAAGGTCGGGGACAGGCCCATGTCCTGCCCCCGCACCCTAGGGTCCGTTGCGACAGTGCTGGTCAGCGATTCAGCACACCTTCGGTGCGCGCCGGGGGCGTTGTAAATGTCGAGCCACTCGTTGATGGCTGTGACCAGCGCTGTCGCCTCGTAGCGCATGGCCAGCTTGTCGTATCTCGCGGCCACCGTGGTGCCGTTTCAGCCGGCTGATCCCGCACTCCACCGCGTGGCGCTCCTTGTAGTCCTCCTGGTCCTCGTTTCACCCGTCGCCGACAGCGGAGGGCCCAACGCCAGAAGGAGGCTCTCAATGTCCTCGCCGCACTGATCGGACGAAGCTCGATCAGCACGTCCACCAGGCGGTAGGACCTCGCAAACAAACGCAGGAGCCCTCCCCGGCAAAGGTTGGGAAGGGCTCTCTGCGTGGCTTGAAGGGGTCAGATCCACTCGATCGAGGACTCGATGCCCGGGACACTCCGGGCGGCGGGCAGAGGGGTCCTCTGGCCCCCTTGCGGGGTCTGCTCGGGGACGGGGGCGGACCCGCCCGGGGCGCGGCTCATGCCGAGCGCGCCCAGGACGAGCTCCCGTTCACCCTCAGGGAGGCTGTGAATTAAGTCACACAGGTCGCCCATCGTGTCACCCATGCGTCAGCTATTTCTGCTGGTCAGTGCCGTTGACGACCGTCAGCGGAAGCAGCTTCTTACCGGTCGGGCCCGTTTGTACCCATGTCCCCATCTGGGGACACACACCGCAGTCGAAGCACGGCGTCCAGCGGCAGTCGTCGACCTCGACCTCCTCCAGGGCGTCCTGCCAGTCCTCCCACAGCCAGTCCTTGTCGAGGCCGCTGTCCAGGTGGTCCCAGGGCAGCACCTCCTCGTAGGAGCGCTCGCGGGTGGTGTACCAGTCGACGTCGACGCCGGTGCCGGCCAGGCCCTTCTCGGCGCTGGCCATCCAGCGGTCGTACGAGAAGTACTCGCGCCAGCCGTCGAAGCGGCCGCCGTCCTCGTAGACCGCGCGGATGACGGCGCCGACCCGGCGGTCACCGCGGGAGAGCAGGCCCTCGACGATGCCCGGCTTGCCGTCGTGGTAGCGGTAGCCGATGTTCTTGCCGTACTTGCGGTCACCGCGGATCGAGTCGCGCAGCTTGGCCAGGCGGGCGTCGGTGGCCTCGGCGGACAGCTGCGGGGCCCACTGGAACGGGGTGTGCGGCTTGGGCACGAACCCGCCGATGGAGACGGTGCAGCGGATGTCGTTCTGGCCGGTGACCTCGCGGCCCTTCTGGATGACGTTCTTCGCCATCTCGCCGATCTGGAGCACGTCCTCGTCGGTCTCGGTGGGCAGGCCGCACATGAAGTACAGCTTCACCTGGCGCCAGCCGTTGCCGTAGGCGGTGGCGACGGTGCGGATCAGGTCCTCCTCCGACACCATCTTGTTGATCACCTTGCGCATGCGTTCGCTGCCGCCCTCGGGGGCGAAGGTGAGGCCCGAGCGGCGCCCGTTGCGGGACAGCTCGTTGGCGAGGTCGATGTTGAAGGCGTCGACGCGGGTCGACGGCAGCGACAGACCGATCTTGTCCTCGGTGTAGCGGTCGGCCAGGCCCTTGGCGATGTCGCCGATCTCGGTGTGGTCGGCGCTGGACAGCGACAGCAGGCCGACCTCCTCGAAGCCGGTCGCCTTCAGCCCGCGCTCGACCATCTCGCCGATGCCGGTGATGCTTCGCTCCCGCACGGGGCGCGTGATCATGCCGGCCTGGCAGAAGCGGCAGCCGCGGGTGCAGCCGCGGAAGATCTCCACGGACATCCGCTCGTGCACCGTCTCCGCCAGCGGGACGAGCGGCTGCTTCGGGTACGGCCACTCGTCGAGGTCCATCACGGTGTGCTTGGACACCCGCCACGGCACGCCCGGGGCGTTCGGCACGACGCGGCCGATCCGGCCGTCGGCCAGGTACTCCACGTCGTAGAACTTGGGCACGTACACCCCGCCGGTACGGGCCAGGCGCAGCAGCAGCTCGTCGCGACCGCCCGGGCGGCCCTCGGCCTTCCAGGCGCGGATGATCTCAGTGATGTCGAGGACGGCCTGCTCGCCGTCGCCGATCACCGCGCAGTCCAGGAAGTCCGCGATCGGCTCGGGGTTGAAGGCCGCGTGGCCGCCGGCGAGGACGATCGGGTCCTCGTCGGTGCGGTCCTTGGCCTCCAGCGGGATGCCGGCCAGGTCGAGCGCGGTCAGCATGTTGGTGTAGCCGAGCTCGGTGGAGAACGACAGCCCGAACACGTCGAAGGCCTTCACCGGGCGGTGGGCGTCCACGGTGAACTGCGGGACGCGGTGCTCGCGCATCAGCGCCTCGAGGTCCGGCCAGACGCTGTAGGTGCGCTCGGCCAGCACGCCCTCGCGCTCGTTCAGCACCTCGTAGAGGATCATGACGCCCTGGTTGGGCAGGCCGACCTCGTAGGCGTCGGGGTACATCAGCGCCCAGCGGACGTCGCAGGCGTCCCAGTCCTTGACGGTCGAGTTGAGCTCGCCGCCGACGTACTGGATCGGCTTCTGGACGTGCGGGAGGAGGGCCTCCAGGCGTGGGAAGACCGATTCGACAGTCATGTACTAGGAACCCTTACGACGTGATTCGGTGCCGCGAGTCGGCACGGGAGGGGTGACCCTCAAGGGTAGCCCAATCCGGGGACCGGCCCGGCTGCGCCGGAAGCGGTCCCCCCGCACGCTCCGGCGCCACCCGCCCCCGCCGTTGACACGCCCGGAGGGCCCGTGCGGTACTGACTGGGCCCCGCCCAAGGCCGTGCACCCCTTCCGAAGACGGAAGTCGGGCCGTACGCTCGGCCAACGCCGACTCCCCCGGCGGCTCCCTCGCCCCAGCACGCCCCTCCCCCGTCCCCGCGAGGCCCCCTACCCCCCGGCCCCGCAGAGCCCGTCCCCGGCCCGCAGGCCGCGTCCGGCGGCGCGGCACGCCCGCGCGCCCCGGCGGCCGTACGACCGGTCGCAAGGAGAACCATGACCGACACCGGTCGGCGGGTCCGGCCCCTGTCCCCGCGGACCCTCGACGTCCGGCCGGCCCGCTACCCCACCCCGGCCCAGGCCGAGTGCGCGGCTCGCCGACTCGCCCTGCGCCACCCGGACCGCTGCCGGCTGCGCGAGGTGGGCCGCTCCCGGGCCGGACGCCCGCTGCTGCTGCTCTCGGTGGACCGCGGGCCGCGCGCCGTGCTGGTGGTCGGCGGCCCGCACCCGAACGAGCCGATCGGCACCGCCGCCGCCGTCCGGCTGGCCGAGGTGCTGCTGGAGCACCCCGCCCGGCCCGGCCTGTCCTGGCACCTGCTGCTGTGCCTGGACCCGGACGGCGCCGCGCTCAACGCCGGCTGGCTGGACGGCCCGCTGACCATGCGCCGCCACTACGAGCACTTCTTCCGCCCCGCCTTCGAGGAGCAGCCCGAGCTGCTGCCCGCGCCCGGCTCCGGCCGCCCGCCGATGCCGGAGAGCCTCGCGCTGACCGGACTGATCGACGAGCTGCGCCCGTTCCTGCAGTGCTCGCTGCACGGGGTGGACTTCGGCGGCGCCTTCGTCCAGCTGACCGGCCCGGTGCGCGGCCTGGCCGAGCGCTTCGCCCGTTCCGCCGACCGGGCCGGCATCCCGCTCGACGTGGACTCCTACGACGCCATCGGCTGGACCAGCCCCGCCCCCGGCACCTATCTGATGCCGTCGCCCGGCAGCCCCGGCACCTCCCGGGCGCTGCCGGACGAACCCGAGCTGTCCACCTGGTCCTACGCGGCCCGGCACGGCGCGGTGACCGCCGTCCTGGAGGTCCCGATGTGGGCCGTGGACGCGGTCGGCGACGCCCGCGTCCACCCGGCCGGGCCGCAGGTCCTCGGCGACGCCGCCCGCGCGCTCACCACCCGCGCCGAGGAGCTCACCGCCCTGCTCGCCCGCGTCCCGGCCCAGGCCCGGGAGGCCCACGGCCCGCTGGCGCGCACCGCCGAGTTCAACCTGGCGGTGGCCCCGCGGGTCGCCGCCGAGTGGCTGGAACTGTGGTGCCCCGGGCCGCTGAGCGCCGCCCGGGCGACCACCGCCGGACTGGTCGCCGCCCGGCTGCCGCTGCGGGTCGCCTCGATCCTGCTGCGGCTGCTCGCCGACGCCCGCGGCCCGGCCGCCGAGGCCACCCGCGAGCGCGCCCGCACCGTGGTCGCGGACAGCCTGGACCGGCTGCGCCACCGCTTCGGCGCCCGCTGGGTCCCGGTCCAGGAGCAGCTGGCCCACCAGACCCGGGCGATCCTCACCGCCGCCGACTGCCTGCTGCAGCCAGCCTGACATACCGTCAACTACCAGTAGCGCCAAGGCGAAGGGCCGGTCCGGGAGCTCCCGGACCGGCCCCTGCCGTCGAACGATCAGGCCGCTATCGGCCGTTGGCTGCGCACCGCCTGGAGCAGTCCGATGCCGATCCAGACCGCGAACATCGAGGAGCCGCCGTAGGAGACGAAGGGCAGCGGGATGCCCGCGACCGGCATGATGCCCAGGCACATCCCTATGTTCTCGAAGGCCTGGAAGGAGAACCAGGCGATTATCCCGGCCGCCACGATCGTCCCGTACAGGTCGGTGGCCTGGCGGGCGATCCGGCAGGCGCGCCACAGGATCACGCCGACCAGCGCGATTATGGCGAGCGCCCCGACGAAGCCGAGCTCCTCACCGGCGACGGTGAACACGAAGTCGGTCTGCTGTTCCGGCACGAACTGCCCGACGGTCTGGGTGCCGTGGAACAGCCCCTTGCCGGTCAGCCCGCCCGAGCCGATCGCGATCCGGGCCTGGGCGGTGTTGTAGCCGACGCCGTTGGGGTCGAGCTGCGGGTTGGCGAAGGCGGCGAAGCGGTCGATCTGGTACTGGCTCAGCAGCCCGAGCTTCCAGATCGCGATGCTGCCGCCGACGCCGAGCGCGAGGATGCCGATCACCCAGCGGTTGGCGGCGCCGGAGCCGAGCAGGATGCCCAGCACGATCGCGGACATCACCATCACCGACCCGGCGTCCGGCATCAGCAGGACCAGGCCCATCGGCAGGCAGGCCCAGATCAGGCCCCGGAACACCGCCCGGTGCGAGGGGAACTCCCGTTCCCCGGCGTCGACCTGGTCCGACAGCACGACGGCCATCGCCAGCAGGATGGCGATCTTCGCGAACTCGGCCGGCTGGACGGAGAAGCCGCCGCCGAGCTGGATCCACGAGTGGGCGCCGTTGACGGTCGAGCCGATCGGGCTGAGCGTCGCCAGCAGCAGCACGATCACGCCGACGTAGACGAAGGGCACCAGGGTGCGGACCCGCCGGGCTCCTATCCCTATCACCACGGCGCACAGCACCAGGCCGATGACGAAGTTCGTCAGGTGCCGGTAGAGGAAGTACTGCGGGTCCCCGTGGGTGAGGTTGTCGCGCCCGCGGGTGGCCGACCACACCAGCAGCGAACTGCCGGACGACAGGGCCAGCCCGGCCAACAGCAGTATCCAGTCCAGCCGCCAGAGCGGGGAGTCCTTGGCCAGGGCCTTGGAGACCCCGCTGCGCTGGGGGGTCAGCCGCAGTTGCCGGTACGAGCCGTAGGAGGTCATGCCCGTCCCCTTCCCGGGCGGTTCGTCGGTTCGAGGGCGGTGTCGGCCGCTGTGTACGAGGCCGCGCTGCCGGCCGGCGGTGCCGGGTCGAGGAAGGCCGCCGCCGGGTTGGAGTCCGCCTGCGCGGAAGCAGCCACCGAGAGCGCCGGGGCCGCAGCGGCGTCCAGCAGAACCGGGGACGGAGCCGGAGCGACGGAGCCCTGCGCCGGGTCGACGGTGTAGGCGGCCGGCTTGATGATCGCGGTGCCGTCCGGGTTGAACTTCGGCAGCTCGCCCTGCGGCGTCGGCAGCAGCGCCTTCCCGTTGTCGATGTTGCCCTTGTCGTCCACCCCGTACAGCGCCTGGTAGATCCGGCGGATGGCGTCGCCGGAGCCGCCAGAGCCGGTGCCGCCCTGGCTGATCGTCATGACGATCGCGTAGTCCTTGCTGTACGTGTCCAGCCAGGAGGTGGTCTGCTTGCCCTCGACCTCGGCGGTGCCGGTCTTGGCGTGCAGCGCGATCTTGTCCTGCGGCCAGCCGTTGAACTTCCAGGCGGCGGTACCGCTGGTGATGACGCCCGCGGTGGCCTGGTCGATGTAGCTGAGCAGCTTCTGGTCGCCGGGGAACTTGGCGTCCTCGTGCGGGGCGATCTCGCGGACGAGATCCCCGCTCGGGCTTATCACGGCCTTGGCGATGGTCGGCCGGTAGAAGGTGCCGCCGTTGGCCAGCGCCGAGTAGATGCGGGCCATCTGGACCGGGGTGACGAGCGTGTCGCCCTGTCCGATCGCGTAGTTGACGGCGTCACCGGCGCGCATCTGGTAGCCGTCGACGCAGTTCTCGCGGGCGATCTGGTCGGAGAAGCTGTTGCCGCCCTTCTGCGCCTGGGCGCACCAGGCGTCCTTGTTGTTGTCGTAGAAGGACTGCTTCCACTGCCGGTCCGGAACCCGGCCGGGGACCTCGGCGGGCAGGTCGATGCCGGTCTTGGAGCCGAGGCCGAACTCGTGGGCGGTCTTGAAGAACCAGTCGGCCGGGTCCTTCTTCGGCTTGATGCCGCCGTCCTTCATCCACTGGTCGTACGCCAGGCCGTAGAACACGGTGTCGCAGGAGACCTCCAGCGCCTTCTCCAGGGAGATGGAACCGAAGCTCTCGCTCTCGAAGTTCTTGAACTCACGGCCGCCGATGGTCATGGCCTTGGGGCACGGGTAGGTGCCGTCCAGCGAGTAGCCGGCCTGCACGGCGGCGGTGGTGGAGACGACCTTGAAGGTCGAGCCGGGGGCGGACTGACCCTGTATGGCCCGGTTGAGCAGCGGGAAGTTGGAGTCCTTGCTGGTCAGCGACTGGTAGTCCTTGCCGCTGATGCCACCCACCCACAGGTTGGGGTCGTAGGTCGGGGCGCTGGCCATCGCGATGATCCGCCCGGTGTGCACGTCCATCACGACGGCGGCGCCGGAGTCGGCCTCGTAGTTGCGGTTGGTGACCTTGTCGAAGGTGTTCCGGGCCTCGGTCATGGCCTGCGCCAGGTTGTCCTCGACGACCTTCTGCACCCGGGCGTCGATGCTGGTGACCAGGTTGTTGCCGGTCTGCGGGGCGACGGTGCCGGCGGTGCCGATCACCCGGCCGAGGTTGTCCACCTCCAGCTTGGTGATGCCGGCCGTGCCGCGCAGGTCGCGGTCGTACACCGACTCCAGGCCGGCCCGGCCGATCTGGTCGGCCGGCAGGTAGCGGTCCAGGCCGCTCTTGTCGGCGGTCTTGCTGACCTCGTCGTCGGTGACCGGCGAGAGGTAGCCGAGCACCTGGGCCAGGTTGGCGCCCTCGGCGCCGGTGTAGTGGCGCACGGAGGTGGGCTGCGCGGTGACCCCGGGGAAGTCCTCGCGGCGCTCCATTATCTGCATCGCCTGCTGGGTGGTCGCTTCCTTGGTGACCGGGATCGGCTGGTACGGCGAACCGTTCCAGCACGGCTGCGGGGTCTTGGCGTCGCAGAGCCGGACCTTCTCCTGCACGTCCTTGGCGGGCATCCCGAGCACCTCGGCCAGCCGGCCCAGCACCCCCTTGCCGCCGTCCTTCTGCTGGAGCAGCGAGGTACGGCTGACGGAGACCACCAGCCGGGCCTCGTTGCCGGCCAGGATCCGCCCGGAGGCGTCCAGGATCTCGCCGCGGACGGCCGGTTCGACCACCTCGCGGATGTGGTTGCCGGTCGCCTTGGCGGTGTACTCCTTGGCGTTGCGGATCTGCAGGTACCACAGCCGTCCGCCGAGGGTGGCGAGCAGCGACAGCACCAGGATCTGCAGCACCACCAGACGGATCGTCACCCGCCGGGTACGGCCGGTCTCGGGGATGTTGCTCACGTCTCGTGCGCTCCAGGGATGCGGGAGGGTCAGGAGGTCTGGGGCCCGCACGGGCCCCGGCGGGCCTGGACGGGCCTGGACGGGCCGTTACGGGCGCCGGACGAAGCCGGGCATGCGCCGCTTCTTGTAGGACGGGCCGGCCGAGACCTCACGCGTGGTGCGGTAGCGGGCCAGCGTGCCCAGCCCCCGACCGCCCTCGTCGTCGTCGCTGGCGGCGGCCACCGGGTCGCGCCCGAAGCGGCGGCCGAGCAGCATCACCAGCGGCACCACGAAGGGGGCCAGCAGCAGGTCGTACAGCAGCGCGCTGATCACCAGGCCGCCGAGGCCGACGTGCCGGGCCGCGGTGTCGCCGACCAGGGCGCCGACCATCGCGTACAGCAGGGTGGAGGCGATCGCCGCGGCGCCGACCACCACCAGCGCACTGAAGACGGAGCGCTGGCGGTGGTCGGAGCGCAGTCCGGCGGCGTAGCCCATCAGGCAGAGCACCAGGGCGTAGCGGCCGATCGCGTGGTCGGAGGGCGGTGCGAGGTCGGCCAGCAGTCCGGCCGAGAAGCCGACCAGGCAGCCGCCGGTCGGCCCGTAGACCATGGCCAGGCCGACCACGACGAGCAGCAGTATGTCCGGGGTGGCTCCCGGGAGCTGGAGCCGGCCGAAGACGCTGACCTGGAGGATCAGGCCGAGCAGGATCAACACGGCGGAGACGGGGATGCGGGCGAGGCGCATGGCTCAGTTCCCCCCATTGGGCTTGGCGGGTGCGGCGGCGGGGGTGGTGCTGCCCTGCGGCTGGGCGGGCGCGCCCGGGGCCTGGCCCTGTCCCGCGGTGGGGGCGGGCGGCAGCACCGCGTCGCGCGGGTCGGTGCGCGGCGGCACGACCACCACGCCGACCAGGTCGAGCCGGGTGAACTGTACGAAGGGCTCGACCAGGATGGTCTTGGTCAGCTGGCCGGCGTTGGCCTGGACCTCGATGACCTTGCCGACCGGGACGCCGGGCACGAAGGGCCGGCCGCTCTGCGAGCCGAAGGTGACCAGCCGGTCGCCGTTCTTGACCTGTGCCTTGCCGTTGAGCAGGGAGACCTTCATCGGGCTGTCGCCGCCGCCGGAGGCGAAGCCGATCTCGCCGCTGCCCTCCAGCCGGGTGCCGGCCGAGAAGCCGGGGTCGGAGGCGAGCAGCACGGTGGCGGTGGTCGGGGCGACGGTGGTGACCCGGCCGACCAGGCCCTGGCCGTTGATGACCGTCATGTCGCGGGTGAGGCCGTCGTCGCTGCCGGCGTCGATGGTGATGGTCCAGGAGAAGCCCTGGGCCGGGCCGATCGCGATGACCTGGGCGGCCTTGACGGTGTAGCCGCCGGCGCCGGCGGTGCGCAGCAGGTCGTCCAGCTGCTTGGTGCGCCCGGCGGCCATGTCGGAGGAGGCGAGCTTCTGCCGCAGTTCGGTGTTCTCGCGGGCGAGCTGGTCGGTGCGGCCGCTGTCGGTGGCGGCGTCGCGGAAGGCGCGGACGGTGTTCGCGACCGGGTCCACGACGCTGGCGGCGCCGCGCTCGACCGGGCCGAGGACACCGGCGGCCGCGTGCCGGGCGGGGCCGAGCGGGGAGTCCTCACCGCCCTTGATGTCCACGGTGATCAGCGCGAAGGCGACGGCCACCAGCAGGATGAGCAGCAGCCGACTCTCTCGTGTGTCCCTCACGGTGCTGGTACTGCCCCTTCGTACCTGGCGGCCGCCCGGGCTGTGGGCCCCGAACTGCGCTCCCTGGAGGGCTGGTTGCCCTCCAGCTGGCTGGGCTGCCTGTTGCTCTGACCACCCGGAGACGGGACGGTTCCAACCGGGAC
>NZ_JBSFGK010000082.1:34175-35891 GCF_053596495.1 Kitasatospora sp. NPDC001683 | reverse complement strand
CGGCCTGCACCTCGGCCAGCATCCGCGCCGCCTCGTCCGCGCTCGGCCGGTCGGCCGGGTCCTTGGCCATCAGCGCGGCCAGCACCGGCCCGAGCCGCCCGGCGTCACCGGGCGGCAGCCGCGCCGCGTCCGCATCCATCGACGAGAGGAAACCCATGGGCTCGACCACCGGTGCACGCGAACCGCGCGGCCGCACGTCGCTCGGGACAGCATCAGTCCTGGCCATCGCACTGCTCGCACCGCTGCCGCTGGCCAACCACGCGCACGCCGCCACCAGTTGCGGGCCGGGACCCGCCGCGCTGCCCGCCTCCGACACGCCCAGGCCGCCGCTCTCACCGTGGACCGGGAGCTGGGGAACCGCCATGGGCTCGGCCGGCACCTCCGCCTCCTCGGGCGTGACCGGGCAGCAGACCCTGCGCATGGTGATCCACACCAGCATCGGTGGAAGCAACGCCCGCATCCACCTGGTGAACACCTTCAGCCCCGATCCTGTGACCATCGGGCACGTCACCATCGCCGCCCAGCAAGGCGGCTCCACGGCCGCCGCCACGCCGGTCACCCTGATGTTCAACGGATCCCAGCAGACCGTCATCCCCCCGGGCGGCGACGTCTACAGCGACGCGGCCGCGTTCCCGATCACGGCCGACCAGAACCTGCTGGTCAGCCTCTGGCTGCCCAACGGGGTCACCACCGCGCCGTACCACGCCTATACGCTCACCACCTCCTACACCTCTGTCTCCGGTGACGGCGCCGACCACACCCAGGACCAGGACGGCACGAACCTCCCCACTCGCTTCGGCCAGTGGGCCTACCTCAGCGGACTCGACGTCACAGCCGCCAGTGGCGGCGGCACGGTGGTGGCCCTCGGCGACTCCCAAGTGGACGGCGGCCACACCACCCCGGACTCCAACACCCGCTGGGTCGACGACTACGGGCGCGTCCTGACCGCCCAACCGGCGCCGATGGGGATCGTTAACAAGGGCATCTCCGGCAACCGGCTGCTCAACGACGGGTCCGGCGGCCGAACCCCCTACGGGCAGAGCGCGCTCAACCGCTTCGACCGGGACGTGCTCTCACAGGCCGGTGTGCAGAGCGTCGTGCTCTACGAGGGCATCAACGACATCACCATGGACGGCGCCTCCGACGCATCGATCGAGTCGGCGATCCAGCAACTGGCAGCCCGCTCGCATGCGGCCGGGCTGAGGTTCACCGCGGCCACCATCCCCGCCTACCAGGGCTACACCGGCTACACCACGGCCGGGGAGCAGGTCCGCCAGTGCGTGAACAGCTACATCCGCACCACCAAGGACATCGACGGCTTCTACGACTTCGACCGGGCGACCCGCGACCCGCTGACTCCGAGCAGTCTGTTCGCCGGCTACTACGACCACGGCGACGACCACCTGCACCTCAACAGCAACGGCAACCAGGCCCTCGCCAACGTCATCGCGCCGCCGCTCACATCGGCCAGGCTCACCCTGAACTTCTCCCAGACCACGGCCGGCGCCTTCCACGGGAAGGGCAGCAGCGACATCGTCGCCCGCAACGACTCTGACGGCCACCTGTACGAGTGGGCCGGCGACGGCGCCGGGAGCTTCGCCGCTCCGGTCGACCTCACCGACGGTTGGGGTCCGTTCTCGCAGACCACCGCAGGAGACTTCCGCGGCACCGGCCACGCCGACCTCATCGCACGTGAAGACTCCACGGGCAACCTGT
>NZ_JBSFGK010000082.1:0-34075 GCF_053596495.1 Kitasatospora sp. NPDC001683 | reverse complement strand
ACCTGTGGCCCGGCAACGGAGACGGCACCTTCGGCCGGCGCACCCTCCTCACGGGCGGCTGGGGACCGTACTCGCAGACCACCGCAGGAGACTTCCGCGGCACCGGCCACGCCGACCTCATCGCACGTGAAGACTCCACGGGCAACCTGTACCTGTGGCCCGGCAACGGAGACGGCACCTTCGGCCGGCGCACCCTCCTCACGGGCGGCTGGGGACCGTACTCGCAGACCACCGCAGGAGACTTCTACGGCACCGGCCACGCCGACCTCATCGCACGCGAAGACGGCAACGGCGTCCTCAACGAGTGGGTGAACACCGGCGGCGCCTCCTTCTCACGCCCGCTGCGGCTCACCGACGGGTGGTGAACGAGCCGAGGTAGCTGAACACCGTTGCGTTTGGCCGGTCGGCGGTTGGTCAAGTCCTTGATGACGAGGAACGGGACCTCTGGTAGATCACTTGTGTCGAGCAAGATGATCAAGAACCAGGGGTCCCGTTGCAGGAGAAGTCTGTGTTCTGCCTGATCGAGCGACAGGTCAGACGGGCACTCGGCCCCGAGCAGACCATGATCGGCCTCTACCCGGACAACCGCCGCGTCCGCCCCACCGGCCGGATGATCCTCTACCACCTCGGCGAACTCACCCTGTGCATCGGCACCATCACCGACCGGCCGATAGTGCAGACCACCCGCGGCGTCCGACTCCACCTCCTCGAACTCCTCGACGTCGAAGTCACACAAACCCCAGGGCTTCGGCGTAGTCAGATGACGTCCGGTTCGTGATGTTCTGTCGGACTGATTCCTTCACGAGCGAGATCTGACAGTAGCAGTGGTCGGCGGGCCTGGCCGGTGTCGCGTCGGCTGCGAGGGCGGCGAGGAAGGCGAGCACGAGCATGGCAAGGGTGATGTGCCGGTGCCAGGCGGTCCAGTGGCGGACCTGGTGGTGGCGTGATAGCAGCCTGGTGAGTCACCGTAGGCTTTCCGCCGAGGGCGGGTTGGCACCCACGACCGAGCAGGTGAGGGCCGCGACCCGGACGGCGAAACGGCAGGCGTCGGCCACGGCGTTCTGCGTCAGGGAGTCCAGCCGACTGCCGAGCAGGTCGAGTTGGTTGAGCCGGTGGAGCAGGCCGGCGGTGAACGAGTCGCCGGCCCCGACGGTGTCGACTACCGAGGTGGGCGGCGCCGGTACGGTGACCGGGTGACCGTCGAGGGAGGCGTACGCGCCGCGTTCTCCGAGGGTGACCACGACCAGCCGCGCGCCGGCCTCGTGCCAGCGGTGGCAAGCGTCGGCCGGGCTTGCTCCGGGCAGCAGTATGGCGAGATCCTCCTCGCTGAGGCGCAGGATGTCGGCGAGGGCGCACCACTGGTCCAGGCGTTCCCGGTAGTCGGCGGGCGGGACAAGGAGCGGGCGGACGTTGGGGTCGATGGAAACGGTGGCGTGTTCCCGGACCCAGGCGAGGTGCTGCTCGATCCGCTGGCCGCCGGGGTCGCGGATCAGGGCGAGCGAGCCGGTGTGCAGGCAAGCTGTTTCCGTGGTGCGGGTGGCGGTGAGTTCGTCGGTGGTCCACTGCCAGTCGGCGGTGCCCTCGGCGTAGAAGGTCCAGGTGGCCTGGGCCTGTTCGTCGAGCGTGGCGACGGCGAGCGTGCTCGGCTCGGCGGTGTTGACGCAGCCGGTCAGATCGACGCCGGACGCGGCGAGGCGGGCACGGAACAGCTGGCCGAACGGGTCGGTCGAGATCCGCCCGAGGAACCGGGTGGGGGTGCCCAGCCTGGCGAGGGCGACGGCGGTGTTCGCGGGGCCGCCGCCGGGCAGCACCCGCAGGGCAAGGCCGCCGTCGGGGGTGCTGTCGCCGGGGAAGGCGTCGGCCGCAGACTCCCCGAGGACGGTAATCGGTCGCAGGGGCATCTTTCTGACCTCTCCTCTCATGCCGCGCTTCTCATTCCTTGACGGCCGAGCCGGCCACGCCCTGGACAAACCACCGCTGGAAGAAGGCGAACACGACGACCACTGGGAGCACGAGCAGCACGCCGAACGCCAGGATCTGCCCCCAGTCCGGCGGCTGCTGGCCCTGAAAGACACTGATTTCCAGGGGCAAGGGCCGTACGGAGGGATCGTCGACCATGAGCACCGGCCAAAGGAACGAGCCCCATTGAGTAAGGAAGGTGAGGATCGCGACCGAGGCGAAGGCCGGTTTGCTCATGGGGTAGATGATCCGGAACAGGATTCGCCATGGTCCGGCGCCGTCGATCCGGGCCGCTTCCTCGATGCTGAGGGGGATGGCCTGGAAGAAGGTGTGGAACTGGTAGACCGAGAAGGCGTTGGCGATGAACGGCGCGGCCTGGATCCACACCGTGTTCCGCTGCGTGTCGAAGAGGTAGAACAGCGGCACGGCCACCGACTCGAACGGTATCAGCATCAATAGCAGGACCAGGGTGAACAGCAGCTTCCGCCCGCCCCACTCCAGCCGGGACAGCGCGTAGGCGGCCATCGAGTTCACTACCAGGCCGCCGGCCACCACGGTGGCGGCGACAAGCAGCGACACACCCATGAACCGCCAGAAGTGGCCGGTGCTGTCCGAGGACAGGCTGTGCAGGACGGCGGCGTAGTTGTGCAGGGACAGGTTGGTGGGCAGGAACCCGGACAGGCCGGCGAGTACCTGGTCGGACGGCTTGAGACTGCCGATCACCAGATAGAGGACGGGCAGGGCGAAGACCAGGGCGAGCAGGCCGAGGACGGTATGGTCGGCGATCCGCCGGATGGTGCGGTTCATGCGTCGTCCCCTCGGGCGACTCGGCGCTGGACCAGAGTCAGCACCAGGACGATCAGGAAGAAGACCACCGTGATGGCCGAGGCGCGGCCGATGTTGTTCTGGTCGAAGGCCGTGGTGACCGCTTCGTACATGACGGTCCGGGTGGCGTTCTCGTTCAGCCCGCCGCCGCGGACCAGGATGTAGACCTGGTCGAACACCCGGAAGGACAGCACCGAGGTGAGCAGGGCGACGAAGATCAGGGTGGTGCGGATGCCGGGCAGTGTCACGTGCCGGAACTGCTGCCAGCGGGAGGCCCGGTCGAGTTGCGCGGCCTCGTACCGTTCGTCCGGGATGGCCTGCAACCCTGCCAGCAGGATGACCATCTGGAAGCCGACGCCCTGCCACACCGAGAGCACGACGACGGAGGCCATCGCGGTGAGCGGGGAGCCCAGCCAGTCGAAGGAGCCCCAGTGGCCGAAGCTCAGCTGGTGAAGCAGTGAGTTGAGGATGCCCTGGTCGCTACGGGCGAGGATGAGCCGCCAGATCACCGCCACCAGGGCCATCGGGAAGACCACCGGCAGGAAGAACACCGCGCGGAACAGCCCGATGGCCCGGAGCTTGCGGTTGAGCAGCACCGCGAGGGCGAGCGCGAGGCCGGTCTGTAGCGGTACCACGGCCAAGGCGAAGGTGAGGTTGTTGAGCAGGGCGTGCAGGAACCGGCCAGACAGGTCGGGGTCGGTGAGGATCCGGCGGTACTGCTCCAGGCCGACGAAGGCCGGTGGCCGGTCGGAGCCGAGCCGGGCTTTGTGGAGGGAGAGCACGACGGCGTAGCCGAACGGGACGGCGACGAAGGCTATCAGTCCGGCCAGCGCGGGGGCGGTCATCAGCAGGGCGTGCACCCAGTCCCGGCTGCGGCGGCGCTGGGTGGTCGGCCGGGCGGCGGCTGCGGATGGCGCCGGGGTGGGCGAGGGGCTGACGGCGGTGGACATGGGCGGGGTCCTGTTCCCGGCGGGTGGCCGGCGGGCCGGCGAGCGCGGCCGGCCGGCCACCTGGCCGCGGTCACTTGGTGAGCGAGTATCCATCGTTGTCGGAGAAGTCCTGATCGATCGCCCGGGCGGCCTTGGCGAGCGAGGTCTGCGGGTCGGCGCCGCCGTAGATGTCGTTCAGCGCCTGGCTGAACTGGGCGGTGATGACCGGGTATCCGGCGGTGAGGGGCCGGGTGACGGCGACGCAGGACTTGGTGATGTCGGTGTCACCGCAGGGTTCGGCGAGTTCCTGGGCGAACAGGTGGAGCGGGCCGCCGGTCCGGTACAGCGGGCTGGCCGCCAGCGCGGTTTTGGTGGCGGGGACGGCGCCGTCGGCGGTGGTCATGGCGGTGACGTTGGTGTCGCCGAGCAGGTAGTCCAGAAACTTGCCGGCCGCCTTGGCGTGCTGGGAGCCGGAGCTGATGCCCCAGGCCCAGGAGCCCTGGCCGGTCTTGGCGCCATTGCCGAAGTCCGGGAGCGGCAGCACCGTCAGGTCGGAGCCGAGGGCCTTGCTGTAAGCGGGGTAGGCCCAGTGGCCGACCCAGCTGAGCGCGACGCGGCCGTTGACAAAGGCGTTTCCGTCGGTGTCGGCGTCCACGTACGGCTTCCAGGACTGGAAGGTCCGGAAGGCGTCCACCACGGCCGGGCTGTCGATGGCGCCGGCCGCCTTGCCCTGCTTGACCAGGGCACCACCGGCGGACCAGACGATCGGGGACATGCCGTAGGTGCCCCACTCGGTGGCCAGGCCGTAGTCCTCCTTGAGGTCGAGCGCTTTGTGGCTGGGATTGGCGGCCGCGAGTTTCTGCACCGCGGCGGTGAAGTCGGCGGCGGTCCAGTCATCGAGCACGCTGGTGGGGTACTTGACCCCGGCCGCGTCCAGCAGCTTCTTGTTGGCGTAGATGCCGAGGCCGGAGTCGTACATGCCAAGGCCGTAGAGCTTCCCATCCAGGGTTCCCTGGGCCTTGACGGCGGCGGTGGCGTTGGCGACGGTCGCGGGCAAAACGTAGTCGGAGATGGGGCTGAGCTTCTTGTTGTAGACGAAGCTCGACATCATCGGACCGTCGAACTCCACGATGTCCGGGAGGGCAGAGGCGCTGGTGGCGGTCAGCGTCTTGGTGTAGTCCTTCTCCGGGACGAACTTAAGCGTGGCCTTGATGGCGCTCTGTGAGCCGTTGAAGGAGTTGACCGCGTTCTGCAGCACGGTGTTCTCGCTGTCCTGGCCCTGGTGCGCCCAGATGGTGATGGTGCCGGTGCCGTCGCCGGCCGAGGTGGTGGCCGTGCTGCCCGTGCCGCCACAGGCGGTCAGGAAGACGGCTGGTAGGGCGAGTAGCAGGCCCAGACGGATGTGGCGTCTGTCGGTCATTCGATGTCTCCGTGAAGGGAACCGCGGTGGGGAGCCGTGGAGTTGCGGACGATCAGGTGGGTGGGCAGTTCGACGTGATCCGGGACGTCGGTGTCGTCCCGCAGGAGGCGGAGCAGGAGGCTGGCGGCCTGGGTGCCGTGCTCAGCGACGGGCTGGGCGACGGTAGTCAGCCCGACTACGTCGGCGAGTTCGTGGTCGTCAAAGCCGACGATGGCGATGTCCTCCGGGACGCGCAGCCGGTGCGCCCGCAGGGCGCGCAGCGCGCCCATGGCCATCTCGTCGGATTCAGCGAACACGGCGGTCGGCGGCCGAACGGCGGTGAGGAGCCGGGTCATGGCGCGTTCGCCGCCCTCGACGGTGTACTCCCCGTCCGCCTCCAGGTCCGGGTCGTGCGGGATGCCTGCGTCGACGAGCACGTCGAGGTATCCGCGGCGGCGCAGGTCGGGGGTGGTCCAGTACAGCGGAGCGGAGGGCTGGGTGCCGATCCGACCGATTCGGCGGTGGCCGAGGTTGACGAGATGGCGGGTGGCGAGTTCGGCGCCGGCCCGGTCGTCGATGCCCACGGTGGTGAAGCCCGGTCGAGGGCCACCGACGGTGATCGCCAGCGGGATACCGAGGGACCGCAGGCGCTCGGCCTCGTCCTCGGTCGGGATGAGCAGCGAGAGAATCGCATCCACCCGCTTGCGGACGGGCAGCTCGGCGAAGAACCGCTTGCGGCTGTCCACTGAGCCGAGGTTGTACAGCAGCAGGTCATACCCGGCGGCGCTGAACACCCGCTCGGCGGCGTCCACGACGGTGCCGAAGAACCACCGGCCGACGTACGGCGCCAGGACGCCGATGCTGCACGTACGGCCGCTGGCCAGGCTCGATGCGTTGCGCGAGGCCGTGTAGCCGAGGTCCGCAGCCACAGCAATGATCCTGACGCGCAGTTCGTCGGATACCCCGTCCCGTCCGCGCAGCGCGCGGGAGACGGTAGAGGGGGAGACGCCAACCGCCTGCGCCACATCGATAATGCTGGCCGCCACGTTGCGGCTCCTCTCGGCTGTCGACCGGGACCGGGTCACCGAACCGTAAGCCGCCCAACGCACTTGCGCAAGCGTTTGCGTTCCGTTGTACTAAGGCGACTTCGCCAGGGGCGGGGAGATGGAGCACGCCCTGACGCACACGTTTGTTCCGCCGGCACGACAGGAGCTGTCCTTGCGCTACGCACCTCCCGGCCTATGCCTCAACGACTTCGCGGTCCTCCCCGGGGACGATGGCTACACCGTCCTCCACCTGCAGGGGCCGTGGACGGACCCGTTCGACGCCATCAAGGCGGAGACCTCCTACGGCAGGGCCACCTCCCCCGACCTCGTGCACTGGCGGCCGCAGGGCGGCGCCTTCGGAGTGGGGCTGCCCGGCCGCTTCGACGAGCACGCGGTGTGGACCATGCACCCGATCCCGCACGGGAACGGCACGGCCATGTTCTACACCGGCGTGACTACCCTGCCCTCCGGCGGCCCGTTGCAGTCGGTCGGCCTGGCGCGTTCGGACCGGGCGGACGGCACCGGCTGGCGGCGGCACGGCACCGAACCGGTGGTCCGTGCCGATCCGCGCTGGTACCGGACCGGCGAAGGCATGGCCTGGCGCGACCCGTTCGTGGTGCGCGACGACGACGGCACCGGCTGGGTCATGGTGGTCTGTGCCAGCGACGCCGCCCTGCCGTTCGAACGCGGCGGCTGCGTCGGACTGGCCACCTCCGACGACCTCGAACACTGGCAGGTGCACCCGCCCCTGCTGTCGCCCGGTGACGTCGACGAGTTGGAGTGCCCGGTCCTGGAACGGCTGGAAGATGGCTGGCTGCTGCTCGGCTCCATCGGCGCCACCCGCCACATCGAAGCCTGGACCGCGCCGCACCTGGACGGCCCGTGGGTACGACGCGGTCCGCTCGGGCCGCCCTTGGCGTACGCGCCCCGGCTCGTCACAGCGCCGGACGGCGCCCGGGTCGTGCTGCACACTGTGCCTCGCCGGGTCGGGCTCCAGGACTCCGGCGCCGCCTGCCGGGGCATGCTCGCCCAGCCGAAAGCCCTGACCCGGGCGGACGACGGGGCGCCGCGGTTGACATGGTGGCCCGGACTGGACAGCTGGCTGGACGAGCCGGGTGAGCAGGCGGTGCTGCACGCGGTGGGGGACGTGGCGGTCGCCGGGCCGACCGAGGTCGTGCTGCGGACGGGCGTTGACGGCGCCCCGGCGCTGACCGTCCGGTGGGCGGACGGCCGGCTCAAGGTCCAGGGGCCTGGTGACGCGGTCCTCGCGTCCACCGAACTTCCCGACGAACCGAGGCGGTTGCGCATCCTGACGGTCGGTGAGTACGTCGAACTCTACGCGGACGACGCCTTCGTGCTGGTCGCCCTGAGCTACACCGGCAGCAGCTGCCGGTGGACCGTCACCTGCGGCGGCACGACGCACACGGTGCCCGTCAGGCCGGTCCGGCTGCCGGACGAGCACCGCGACGACGCCTCCGCGCTGTGGCCCGGCCCGCACTGACCGGGGCACCGCAGGTGGCCTTCACCCCGGAGTCCGGGCCGTCCGCGCCGACACATACGCCGTCATGGGCGGCTTCACCATCCTTGGCGCAGCTGCCGACGGGCAGGGCATCCGACCAGGCTGAGTTGCGCCCATCAGGCCACGGGCACCCCGTGGCCAGGAGGCCCGGCACGGGCCGCTCCCGGGCCGCGCGAGGCAACCCCGCGCCCGGGCCGGACAGCACGTCAGGGAACGGTGGTGCCCCGTCAGGGGCCGTCGGTGGTGCCGCTACGCGAACCCCGAACCGGACCGACCGACCGACCTCCACCGCCGCTGGCGGCGCATCCACGCGCCGACCGCGTAGTCGTCCAGCTTCTCGGTGGCGGGGATCGCCAGGTGGCCGTACTGGTGATGGAACACGGCGGCAACGGCGTGCATCCGCTGCCACTCGACCGCACGCGGGTTGAACGCCCGCAGCTTCACGGACTGCAGAATCTGCGCCGCGTGGTGCCGGGCATTGATCTTCAGCCACTCGATCGGCGACTCGATGGGGGCCGGCTGCATTTCCCCCTCTCCCCCGGCCTCGGCGGCCTCGCCCTCGGCCGACTTGGCCGCGGTGGTGTGCGCGGTGCCCTGCGAGCGGCTGGCGCGCAGCTCGGTTTCGCAGGTCGACGGCATTCGGGAGGTAAGAAATTCTGACCTCCCCCGAAAGCGCAGAAGGGCCCGTCTCCCTCCGGCTTCGACACCGGGGAGAGACGAGCCCTTCACTGTGCTGGGGATCAGGCCCCGACGAGAACGCCCGCGCGGTCGAGGCCGATCGCACGGCTGACGGTGGCGAGGGTGGCGCCCCAGTCACCGGCGTGGTTGGTGCTGGTCACGAGCACCGGCCCACGGGTGGTCCAGTACGCCCGGTCCTCCGCCGGGTCGGCGAATGCTTCCAGCCCGCTGTACCACGTGACCCAATCTGCGATCTCAGGCAGCCGGCAACGCGGACGGGCGGTGAAGTTATGGGGGTCTCTCAGTTTTGTCCGTTGTCCGCCCCGCAGCACTTCACCCAGGTGGGTGTGCTGGCGTGTCTGGAACGCGACGAACTCGCAGTCTCGATCGTCCCTCTCCCCCTGCCCTACCGTCTACGCGGCACGAGTCCGGTCTCGAAGGCGATGATCGCCAGGTGGACGCGGTCCCGAGCTCCGAGCTTGGCGAACAGACGCGCGACATGCGTCTTCGCGGTCGCTGCGCTGATCACCAACCGCTCGGCTATCTCAGCGTTCGACAGTCCCTGTCCGACCAGTGCCAGCACCTCGCGCTCCCGGTCGGTGATCCCCGCGATGAGACTTGAGTCCGCGGCGGGCTCGGCGTCCGGTTCGGGGGCCGCGGGGGCGGAGGTTCCGGCGAAGTCCGCGATCAGCCGTCGGGTCACGCTCGGCGCGATCAACGCGTCGCCGGCCGCTACCACGCGGATCGCGTCCAGGATCGCGTCCAGGGCCATGCTCTTGAGCAGGAATCCGCTGGCCCCGGCGCGCAGTGCGCCGTAGACGTACTCGTCGTCGTCGAAGGTCGTCAGCACCAGCACCTTGGGCGGGTCCGGCTCGGCGGTCGCCTGACGGGTCGCCTCGATCCCGTCCATGCCCGGCATCCGGATGTCCATCACCACGACGTCCGGCCGCAGCTCACGCACCAGGCGCACCGCCTCGCGGCCGTCGCCGGCCTCGCCGACCACCTCCAGGTCGTCGGTGTCGCCGATCAGGATCCCGAGCCCGACCAGCATCAGCGGCTGGTCGTCGACCAGCAGCACCCGCACGCTCATGCCGGGAGCCTCGCCGTCACCCGGAACCCGCCCTCCGGACGCCGGCTCGCGCTGAACTGGCCGGACAGTAGCGACACCCGCTCGCGCATGCCGAGCAGGCCGAAGCCGCTCCCGCCGGCCGCCGCCGAGAGCCTCGCCCGGCTCGGCCCGCCTGGACCGTCGTCCCCGTCGTCCACCACCTCGATCGTCACTCCGGTCGGCTCGTAACCGACCGCGACCCGGCACGTCCGCGCACCGGAATGCCGCACCACGTTCGTCACCGACTCCTGGACGATCCGGAACGCCGACAGCTCGATCTCCGGCGGCAGCGGACGCTGCTCGCCCCGCCAGGTCACGTGGACCCGCACCCCGGCGTCGGCCGTGCGTTCGGCGAGCCGCGGGATATCGGCCAGGCTGCCGCCCGGCGCCAGCGGAGCGGCCCGCGGCATGGCGTCGTCCGGCTCGGCGCGGCGCAGCGCCCCGAGCATGCGCTGCAGCCCGAGCAGCGTCTCCCGGCTGGTGGTCTCGATGCCGGTCAGCGCCTGCCGCGTCTGCTCGGGCTTGGTCTCCACGACCCGCGCCGCCGCTCCCGACAGCACCGTGATGATCCCGATGCTGTGCGCGACGCTGTCGTGCAGCTCGCGGGCGATCCGCAGCCGCTCGGCCATGACGGCGCGGGCCTCGGTCTGCTCGCGCAGGGCGTCGAGGTATTCACGGCGTTTGCGGTACACCCCGCCGAAGACCCATGCGACCGCGAACACGAACGCGAGCTGCCCGGCCCCCCGGGCCGCCTCGCCGACGGATTCCCCGGGGTGGACGAGGGTGCGTTCGACGAACGCGGTCGCGACGGCCGCGACGGAGGCGACGGCGGCAGCCTTCGGCCGCCGGGCGGCGAGGTACCCACCCAGGACCGGGAGCAGGGGGAGCACGATCCAGGGCCGCGCGCCGATGAGGTCGCCGAGGGCTTCTTCGCCCAGGACCGCCGCGAAGACCGCCGCGGGTAGACGGCGCACCAGCAGGATCGGAAGGGCGAGCACGAGGCAGAGACCGATCCTCTGGTCGGGCCTGAGGTCGGGGAGCAGGAACGGGCCGCCGTGGTGCGGGATCGGACCGAGCGGCATCGTCCAGAAGAGCATCAGCGCGTAGAAGCAGGCGGCGGCCAGCACCACGGCCTGCGCCGTCAGCCAGGTCACGGGTTTCGATGTCGAGAAACGCTGGAGCAGCTCTTCCATGCGGAGATCGTATGGACTGGCATCGGCTCTGCGCGTCGCCCCGGGGATGTACGCGGGGTACACCCCCGGGCCGACGGCCGGGGAGAGAGGTGACATCCGTCGGCCGACGCGGTGGATCACGGTCCGTTCCTAGGTTCGTGGCCATGACGAACGCACCGATGATCGAGCTTCACGACGCGACGAAGAAGTACGACGACGGCCCGCCCGCGCTGGCCGGGGTGACCTTGTCCGTGGCGGATGGTGAGTGCGTGGCGATCCTCGGCCACTCCGGCAGCGGCAAGTCCACGCTGCTGAACCTGATCGCGGGTCTGGACAAGCCTTCCAGCGGCACCGTGACCGTCGACGGCATCCGCGTCGACCAGCTCGGCGAGGCCGATTCGGCGAAGTACCGCCGGGCCTCCATCGGCATGGTCTTCCAGTTCTTCAACCTGCTGGACGACCTGACCGTGTTGGACAACGTCATGGTTCCGGCACAGCTGGCCGGGATGGGCAAGGGCGAAGCGAAGCGGCGGGCCGTCGACCTGCTCGGCTCGCTGGGCATCGACCGGCACGCCAAGGCCTACCCGCAGCGGCTGTCCGGCGGGCAACGGCAGCGGGTTGCGGTGGCCAGGGCCCTGATGAACGACCCGGCGCTGCTGCTGGCCGATGAGCCGACCGGCGCGCTGGACTCGCGCTCGGCCGAGGACGTGCGCCGGCTGCTGCTGGAGCTGAACGCCGACGGCCAGACCATCCTGCTGGTGACCCACGACATCCAACTGGCCGCGAACACCGCGCGACGCACGATCGAGCTGGTGGACGGTGCCGTGGCCCGGGACGTGGTCAACACGGCCGGCGGCGCCACCTCCAACAGCTCGACGGGAGCGGTCCGATGACGCGGCTCCCAGCGCTGCCGTCCCAGCGCCTGTACGCGGTTTCCTTCCGGGCCGTGGCCCGTCTGCTGCCGGCGGCGGGCCGATGAGCGCCCTGGGCAAGGTCGTGCGCTCCGGCGTCGGCCGGCGTCGTGTGCAGTCCCTCGTGATGGCCCTGACGACGTTCGCGGCCGTCACCTCCTCGGTGCTCTCGCTCGGTCTGCTGGCCGCCGTGCAGACTCCGTTCGAGAACGCCTTCAAGGCCCGCAACGGCGCGCATCTGTCGGTCCAGTTCGACGGCTCGAAGGCCACTGCCGCGCAGGCCGCCGCCACCGCGCACGCCGCCGGCGTCACCGAGGCGTCCGGGCCGTACCCGGTCACCTCAGCCCTGAACACGAGCTTCGGTACGGACTGCACCGCGAACATCGCCCCGGGCATGCCGATGGCCGGTCGCGCCGACCAGCCGGTCATCGCCACCACCCGGCCCGACCTGGCCGGCACCTCCGGCCTGGACCATCTGGCCCTGGTCGATGGCAGGTGGCCGACCACCGCGAACGAGATCGTCCTGGCCTCATGGGACCATCACTGCGCAGGCGGTTCCGTGGTGTTCGACTCGCTGCCGGGCAAGCCCTCGTTCAAGGTCGTCGGCCTGGCGAACTCGCTGACCAACACCGCGACCGGCTTCCTCACCGGCGACGGCTTCGCGCGGATGACCGCCGCCGGCGCCAAGACCGACGAGCAGATGCTCTACCGGTTCGCCAAGTCCGGGACCGAGGCCGACCTCGCCACGGACAAGCAGGCGATCGCCGCCGCCGCGCCGGCCGACTCGGTCGAGAGCGGACAGTCCTACCTGGCCGCGGAGAAGCAGGCCGTCGGCAGCGCGAAGTCCTTCGTGCCGTTCCTGGTCGTCTTCGGCGTCCTCGGTCTGTTCCTGTCGGTGCTGATCATCGCGATCGTGGTCAGCGGCGCGGTGGTCTCGGGAATCCGGCGCATCGGGATCCTGAAGTCGCTCGGCTTCACCCCCTGGCAGGTGGCCCGCGCCTACGCCGCGCAAGCCCTGATCCCGGCGGCGATCGGCGTGGTGGGCGGCACGCTGTTCGGCAACCTGTTGGCCGTTCCGGTCCTGGGCAAAGCCAGCAAGGATCTGGGTGCCGCCGACGCCAGCCTGCCGGTGTGGGTCAGCCTCGTCGTGCCGATCGGCACCTTGGTCATCGTCGGTGTCACCGCGCTCATCCCGGCACTTCGGGCCGGCCGGATGCCGGCGGTGCAGACCCTGGTCGTCGGCCGTGCCCCGAAGGCCAAGCGTGGCCAAGGCGCGCAGCGCCTGGCAAGCAGGCTGCCGCTGCCCCGGCCGATGTCGTTGGGACTGGCCCAACCGTTCGCCAAGCCGGCCCGGGCCGCGCTGGTCGGCGCCGCGGTGCTGTTCGGCGCGGTCAGCGTCACCTTCGCAATCGGGCTGGAGACCACCTTCACCAAGTACATGGACACGGATACCGCCGGTTTCAGGGCCGCGTCGATGATCGTGGTGCCCGCCGGCACGCCCGCCGGCCTCCACTCCCCCGGCGGCGGCCCTGCCAACCCCCACTTGGACTCCACCAAGGTGGCCGCCGCGATCGCTTCGGTCCCGGGCACGAAGGCCGCGTTCGGCTGGGGCGACAGCGGCGCGACCGTGTTCGGCGCGCCGACGGGGGACCATACGATTGTGGACACCACCACCGGCGACCTGTCCTGGACCAACCTGGGGCTGCTGCACGGCCGTTGGTACCAGAACCCCGGCGAAGCCGTGATCAACGACCACCTGGCCTCAACGGCCGGGATGCAGGTCGGCGACACCGTCACCGTGACGCAGGACAACAAGCGACTGCCGCTGCGGATCGTCGGCATCGACTTCGATGCCAGCAGCAGCGGGGTCGTGATGGCCGATTCGGCCACGTTCACCGCCGCCGGTCTGACGCCGTACATCACCCAGTTCAACGTCAAGCTGGCCGACAACGTCAGCGGCCCGGCCTGGTCCGCCTCGGCCACCCCAGCGCTGACCCCGCTGCACGCCGAGGCCACCCCGAACATCACGTACGCGAACCTCACGGTGCTCACTATGGTCGCCCTGGTGGCCACCCTCACACTGATGATGATCGCGGTCGCCGCGCTCGGCGTGCTGAACACCGTGGTGCAGGACACCCGGGAACGGATCCACGACCTGGGGATCTTCAAGGCCCTCGGGATGACGCCCAAGCAGACCATCGCGATGGTGCTGACCTCGGTGAGTCTCACCGGCCTGGTCGCCGGGCTGATCGGGGTCCCGATCGGGATGGCGGTGGAGGAGGTGACGCTGACGCAGATGGGGAGTGCGATCGGCAGGAACCTGCCGTCGAGCGTGACCGACGTCTACACCGCCGGGATACTGCTCCCGCTGCTGGCAGGTGGGATCGCGATCGCCCTGCTCGGGGCACTGCTGCCGGCCGGCTGGGCGGCGCGCTCCCGGACCGCCACCGCACTGCGGACCGAGTAGAACCCTCGATCGGGCCCGGAGGCCAGGGATCGGGCTTGCGGGTCAGGCCCGCCAGTTCCTCGGGCGGTTCACTCCGTCCCTGACGATCGTCAGGTGGGCCTTGGTCTCCTGCAGGCTCATCCGCGGGGCCTGCTTGCGCAGGTGTTGCATGGCGCCGGCGGCCCTGACCGCGTCCGCGATGCGGTAGACGGCCAGCTCCGGGATCAGCCTCGCCCATGCCCCGGTCGGCCGCTCCCGCTCCAGCAAGGACTCGACCAGATCGACCGCTCGTTCCCTGGAAATCACGGTCCCGTCCTTCACTCCGGGTCAACCGGATTTCCGCGCACCCGGTCGTCGATCCAATGCCGTCCAGCGCGCGGCGCGGGAGACCAGCCATCGCTGCCGGGACCGGCCAACCACCACCTCTAACCCGGACCACCACCTGCACAAGGCCGTCGAACCAGTGGCCGACCATCCACACCGCCGACGGCGACCGGACGAGAGGCCAGCAGAGCGGCCCAGGGCGCCGTATCGAGGCGCAACATCGGCTCCAGGGCCAGAACGACAGCACCCCAGCGAAAGCCGGGGCGCAGCGGCGAGGCAGCGGGCGGCGAGCACAAGGCCGGCGGACCAAGCGATGGCCAGTTCGCCGTCCGGGCGTCGGCGAGGTGGCCGGGGACGACCTCGGCCACCGGGGGCGGCAGCGACCGAAGCGACCAAGTCCGCGGGCACCGGGGGCACCGGGGTATGGGACATGATCCGTCCATGGAACGAGTGATTGATCTCGATGAGGCGGCTGCAGAAGTAGCTGATCGGGCGCCGGGGTGGCGGGCTGCAGGGCTGAGAGTGGGTCGGGTGACCTGGCGTGATGAAACGGCGGCATGGCCTCAGCGGCTAGAGACGGACAGGTCGATGGTGAACCATCCTGACTCGGTTGGTGTGCTCATCTCGGGCCCGGCGGAGGCTGAGCTGTCGGTGGTGCTGTTCCGTGGCGGCTGGGCCGATGTCGACTACGCCGTCGGCACGGACGACGCCGGCGCCCTTCCGGCCTCTGGCATCGCTTCAGCTCGGGAGTTCGGCATCCAGCTCGACAGCTGGGTGGCCCATGTGTTCGGTCAGCTCTCGTGCTCAAGCGAATCGAACCTTTGAGGTGGGCTTGCCTCGGCGCCTGTCGACCGGAACCGGGGATGACCCCTGGCTGCGATCCTCGGACGGTGGCCTGCCGCTCGGCGGGCGCGGGTGGTGCGAGGCGGTAGGGGTCGGTGCCGGTCTCGATGACGTTTCCGCCGAAGGTAAGCCGGCCGACGTCGAGCAGGGCGACCGGGGCACACGGCAGCCTCCCCCGCGGGTTCTGTCATGGCCTCAGCAAGTCACCGCCCGGGCCGGGATGGAATCCGCGCGGGCCACGTCGATGGCGTTCGAATGTGAGTACGTCTACTCATGTGCGGACCGGGCCGCCTCCGTCAGACTCCTAAACATGATCAGCAGTGCTCCGCCCCCGCCCCACCAGCCGCCGGCCGCCTCACTGGGGTGCCCCGACTGCGGTGCTGGGCTGCCTCCGACCGGGCCCGCGCGCTGCCCCGCCTGCCGGCTGCCGTTGAGCGGGCCGGTCGCGGCGCGGCTGTGGCAGGTGGAGAAGGGGCTCGACGCCGTCGAGAAAAGGCGGGTGACGCTGCTGCGGCTGCGGGAGGAGCTGCTCGCCGAGCTGCGGGCGCTGCGCGACCTGCCGGACGCGCCGTCGCCCGCCCCCGCGTGGCCGCAGCCTGTCCCACGTACCGGGGCAACGGGAGAGGTGTCCGGGCGTTCGGCGCAGACCGCCCTGCTGGTCCTCGGCGGCGTGCTGGTGAGCATCGCGGCCCTCGTGTTCACGGTGGTCAGCTGGGGCCGGATGGGTGTCGCCGGCCGGGCCGCCGTTCTGTTCTGCCTCACCGCCGCCGCGCTGGCCGCGCCGCTGGTGCTGCGTTGGCGCCGGCTGTTCGCGACGGCCGAGACCTTCGCCGGCATCGGCGTCGCGCTGCTCCTGCTGGACGGGTTCAGCCTGGAGTACCTCGGGCTGGGAACCTCCAACGTGGCGGGCTACTGGGCGGGCGTCACCGCCGTGGTCTCCGTCGGCTCGACGGTTTACGGGTGGGGGCTGCGGATCGGGGTGCCGGTGTTCGCGGGCTATCTGCTCGCCAGGCTGCCCCTCCTGCTGGCCGTCCACGCCGCCGGATTCGGTTCCCTGACGGGGTCCGCCGCCGCGATGGCCGCGACGGTGGCCCTGGACTACGCGATCGGACGGCTGGCGCTGGGCCGGCTGGCGCGGCCCGACCGGCCGCTCCCGAAGGGTGTGGTGAACCTCTACGGGGCGTTCGGCCTCGCCTGGGCCCTGCTGGCCGGCGCGTTCGCGCTGAAGGTCTCGTTGGATTCCGGTCTCGGCCTGTCGCCGGTGGAGGGTGACGACCGGGTCGGTGCCTCGCTCGGCGCCTGGCTGCCGCTGGGGCTGCTGGCGCTGGTCGCCCTGGCGGTCTCCCGTCCGGACGGTTTTCTCGGGCTCGGCCTGACCGGCCGCCGGATCGCCGCCCAGGCGGCGGGCGCGGCGGCGGTGGCCGCGGGCGGCGGGACGCTCGCCGCGCTGCTCCCGGGCGGCTGGGGCGCGGTGGGCTTCGCCGTCCCGGCGGTGCTGCTCGCGGTGGCGGGCGCCGCCCGGCTGCGGCGGCGCCCGCTCGACGGCCGGGTGATCCCGGTCGGGCTGCTGACGGTGGCGGGCGCGGTGCTGCTCGTTACCTCGGCGGCCTCCCTGGCGCAGCTGTTCCCCGGGGTGGTCGAGCCCGCCGCGCACTGGCAGGCGGCGTGGGAGGGCACCCGGGCGGTACAGGGGAGCCAGTCGACCCCGGCCGCCGCGCTCACCGCGCTGTGGCTGCTGGGGGCCGCCGGGGTGGCGGTACGCCTCCTCGGGCTGAGGGGGTCCGCGACCGCCGGGGCGGAGGCGGCCTTGTCGGCCGTCGCGTCCTTCGCGCTGGCGCTGCTGCCGGTGGCGTTCGGGCTGTCGCCCGTGATGGCGGTCGGGTTCGTCACCGCGCTGGCTCTGGTAGGCGGTTGGTTCCTCCCGGTACGGCCGGCGCTGATCGCCGGCGTGATCCTCTCGGGCACGCTGGCGCTGCTGTGGGCGCTCGCCGACCGCCCATCCACGATCGTCGTCCTGGCTCTGGCGGCGGGGCTCGCCGTCGCACTGACCGTCCGGGGGCGTCCGGCACCGGCCGTCACCGCCGTGCTGGCGGTGGCCGCGCTGGGCGGGGAGGCGGCGGCGGTCGCCGTCACGACGGGTCTGGAGCGGCCGGATCACCTGCTGGCGGTGCTCGCGGTCGCCCTCGCCACCGCGCCGGTGGCGGCGAGGCTCGCGGCGCGTACGGACTCGGCCGTCCCTGCCGCCGTGGAGTTCGCGGGCTACGGCATGGCGGCGCTCGTGCTGCTGCTGAGCGCGGACGTGCCGGGGCGGCTCTGCTTCGAGCTGGCGGTGACCGGGGCCGCCGCGCTCGGTGTCGGCCTGCGGGCGGACCGGCGGCGCAGCGCCCCGGCGGTCGGGGTCGCGCTGCTGATCGCGGCCTCCTGGCTCTGGTTGGCGCTGGCGGACGTCCACGCACCCGAGGCGTACAGCCTGAGCCTGGCGGTGGCCGCCCTGGTCTTCGGCCATCTGCGGCGCGGGCGGTTCGCGGAGGAGGGCCTCGGCTCCTGGCCGGTGTACGGTCCGGGGCTGGCGGTCGGGCTACTGCCCAGCCTGTGGGCGCTGTTCCTGGACGGGTACTGGCTGCGGCCGCTGCTGCTTGGCGTCGCGGCGCTGGTGGTGACGGTGCTGGGGGTGCGGCTGCGGCTGCAGTGCCCGCTGGTGCTGGGCGGTGGGGTGCTGGTGCTGGTGGCGGGGCACGAACTCGCCCCCACGGTGGTGCAGGTGCTCGGTCTGCTCCCCCGCTGGGTGCCGCTGGCCGCGGCCGGGGTCCTGCTGCTGGCGCTCGGCGCCACGTACGAGCAGCGGCTGCGCGACGCCCGTCGGCTGCACGGGGCGCTGCGCCGGCTGGGCTGATCGCCACCTGGTTCGACGGTCCGGTCCGCCGCCGCGCCCCGGACCGCGTTGACCGGCTGCTCGCCGCAGTGACCCTGTCCCGCGCCGCAGCCTCACATCGGCCCGCCACCGTTGGATGTCCCCCTCAGCCGCCGCCCTGGCCGTTCGAATCGAGGTACAGCGGCGGCACAGTCCAGCCGGCCGCTCCCAGTAGGGGCAGCCGCACAGGTCGCAGCCCTCGCAGGGCGTGCACTCCTCGGCCCGATCCATGGGTTCAGTAGCGATGAGAAGGGTCGGTTGGGGCTGGCCGCGGTGGTGGACTCTCATGAACATCCGGGCCCGGGCGAGTTCATCAATGACCTCGCCGAAGGCATCGTTGTCGAGGCGCAGCACTTCCCGGACGTGGGGGACGCTCCGGTCGGTGCCGACTGACGACTCCATGGTGAGGATTGCGATCTTCGCCATCGGACTGAGTTCCGGGTCCCACAGCAGGTCTGGGGAGACGACGACGTCCCGCGGTTCTTTCGAACCTCTGATGATCACTGCCGTGATGTCCTCCGTTCCGAGCGGGCCGCCCCCCGGGGTTTGCTGCTGCCGGCGTTCAACGCGGGGTGGTCGCCTTGGTCACGGACGGCGGCTCGTCCCAGGGCCATCCGGCTGACGCGGCCGGGTCCTGCCCGGGGTCGCCGTGGTCCCCGGTCGGTGCATCAGGGCAGGCGGGCCCGAGCCGCCCGTGCGACGGCCCGGACACCGCCGTGGCCCAGCATCCTGGCTTCAGCGCCCATCAGCAGACGCCGTTGCCGCTCATCCAGGTGCGGGAACAACACCTCGAACTTCAAGGCGAGTTGGTCACGGATCGGCTCGGAGATACGCCTACCACATCAACAAGCCCAAGACCGTGAAGCAACATGTTGTTCCTCTGCAAGCCTTTAGGAGCAGCCGGGTACGGTGCTGGGGTTACCGCAGTTGTTGGGCTGGTTGAGGACGACGGGGCTGACGTTCAGTGTCACCGTGCCGCTGGCCCTGAAGATGCCGCCGGCGTCTGCACCCGTTCCCAGCGCCTGGTTCTTGGTCACCGGGCTACGGGTGAGAGTCGTGTTGCCGGAGGCCGTGTTGACGATGCCGCCACCGCGGGAGTTCGTACCGTTGGTGGTGTTGCCGGTGACCGGGCTGTCGGTGAGCCGCACCGTGCCGGTCAGGTTGTAGATGCCGCCGCCCTGCGCATTGGTACCAGTGGCGGTGTTGCCGGTGACCGTGCTTGTCTGCAGCGTGATGGTGCCGGCTTGCGCGATGCCGCCGCCCAGCGCATTGCTACCGGTGACGTCGTTGCCGGAGACTACGCTGCTGGATAGCGTCACCGTCGTGCCGACCGCGGCGGCGATCCCGCCGGCCAGGGTTCTTGCGTGGTTGCCGATGATCGTGCTTGTGCTGACGGACGCCGTGCCGGAACCTCCGAACGGGCTGACGAAAAGGGCCCCGCCGGCCGCCGCGGTGTTGTTGCGGAGCACGCTCCCGTTGACGGTCAACGTGCCGTTGTCGTTGTCGACGGCCCCGCCGAAGGTGTCGGCGGTGTTGGTGGTGAGGATGGTGTTGTTCAGCATCAGTTCGGGCCCGCTGCCGCTGAGCCAGATGGCACCGCCCCGGCCGTTGCCGAGGCTGCTGGACGCGTGACCGTTGCTGAGGGTCAAGCTGTTGAGAGTGAGGTTCCCGTTGGAGCCGTTGACTTGGAAGAAGCGGAAATTGGCCGCGCTTGCCGCTCGGGTGATGGTGTCGCCGTTTCCGTTGATCGTAACGGTGCTGGTGATGACCGGCAGTCCGTTGTCGTCGTTCGGCGGTGCGGCGTCAGTGAGGGTGTAGGTGCAACCCGGTTTGAGGTTGACCGTGCCGCCCACCGCGGCGACAGCGCCGATCGCGGCTTGCAGGTCGCTTTCGCTGCAGCTGGGCACGTTCACGATCGGCCCCTGGGTGGTGGCACGATCGGTTCTGCTTGCCTCGGCGGAGGGCATGCCGAGCGCCGGGTTGAGGGGCCCCGTAGCCGACTGCGACACGCCGAGTACGTCCGTGTCCGAGGCGGCCGCTTGTGCGGTAGCGGGTGGCGTAATGACGCCAAAAGCAACGAGGGTGAGTCCCATGTGAATGGGGGCTCTACGAGAGATGCTCAGTCGCAACGGGGCTCCTTCGGGTAGATCGCGAGTGTCGTTCCAGTGAGTGACACCGGAACACAGTGATCTATGTCGTATCAGCCGATGAAATGAACCGGGACGCTCCGATGTCACCCGGCAGGGGGGTGTGCTGCGAGGTATGCGCAGGGCGGCGGTTTGACCGACGCGGAGAGAGTCGCGCGGGAGCGGGTTCGGCGGCGGGCCATGGAACGCTTCGAGACGTGGACAGGAACACGGACGTCGCGGCGGCGCTGCGGGTGAGCGTGCACTCGGTGGAGCGCTGGCGCCGGCAGTGACGCGGGGGCGAGGATCTCCGCCATACCGTCCGCGAGGACATGGTCGATCGGGGCTTCGCTATGCGCGAGCTGGTCTATCCGCAGGGCGGTCTCGATGAGCCGGCGGCCGGCGATGCCCGGGTTCAACGACGCGCCACCCCGCCGAACACCGGGCCGTCCCCGGCAGCCCAGCCGGGGACCACGAAGGCCGCCAGGCCGCCGGGCAGGGCCCGCCAGCCAGCGCCGCAGGCCACCCCGACCCGACGACGCACCACCACCCCACCCCCACCACCAGGAGGACAGGGGCGCGCAGAGAGAGGGTTGTCGGAATTACCGCCCACCTCGGTTGGCCCGCTGAGCTGCACAGATACCACCCCGCGCCCGGGGCGGGGGTGCTCGCGTCAGGAGCCACATCAGGAGTCACAGCAGGAGCCACATCAGGACCTGCATCAGGAGCCGCATCGAGAGGCCCGGGAAGGGCCGTTCCCGGACCGCACGGACGCCGGGCCGCACTCCCGGGGCCGGACGGTGCGTCAGGTCCGGGGAGCCGCTGCCAGGGGCCGCCCGCGGGGCATCGGTCGGGCCGAGGGGGGCGGTGCCGGATCCGGTCGGCGTCGACAGTCCAACCGGGCCGGGGAGGATCGCCGCCGGTCCGGCCCGACGGGGCCCGGGGGGCGTCCGGCGTTCGCCGGACGCTCACCAACCATCACGGGCCCGCAGGGCAAAGGCCCCTGCCGGCCGGACCGTCACCCACCACCGCCCCTCCACCTACCAGCAAGCCGGGGGAAGGAACGGACAGAAGGGGTTGTCGGATTTATCGGCCGTCCGAAAACGGCCGCTGAGCTGCGGAAACGCGCGGACGCGGCCGGGAGCGGCGTGGTACCTACGGTGGTACCCACGGTGCCGCCTGCGGTGGTGCCCTCGGTGCTACCTGCGGTGGTGCCTACGGGGAACGCTGCGACCATGCCCTGAAACGCGCGGACTGCCTTCAGCGGGCAGAAGTGGCAGATGCCGGGTTACCAGTAACGGATGGACCCGGCGATCCAGCGCAGAAGGGCGAGGACGGCGATGCCGAGGATGATCCAAGGGGCCAGGGAAGTGAAGCGGGTGATCAGCTGTCCCGCGTTGCGGCTGAGTTCGCCCCAGAGGACGCCCGTCGGGACGGCCGCGACACCGGCCGCTTTGATGGTGTTGAAGACGCGGCTCGGGGTGGGGCCCCTGGTGAGTGATCTCGTGACGAACAAGGTGAGCCATAGGCGCAGTCGCTCACCCGCGCTTGCCGAGTCCGGCCGGATGAAGAAGTAGTCCCCGAACGGATCCCAGTCGTTGTCCACCCATGTGAGGGGAGCGAGGGCCGCTTCGGTCAGGAGGATGAGGAGCGGAGCTATGAAGACGCCCAGGAGAAATATGACAAGCGCTGCCTGTCCGACGTGGGCTGGCAGGGACTGGGTTGAGTCCCACTGGATTGCCGCCCCCCGGTATATGCCGAGCTGTGCGGCTATGGCCGTGGCGGCGAGCACCCCCATGACCGTCTCCGCGGCCCGTCCCATCCGCTGCGGGGTATCGGAGACGAATGGGCGCCGGGGCTTGCGGAAAGGGCCGGGGCCGCCTCGTGCGCGCCCGCGCGGGGGCACGGGGCGGGTGGTCTGCTGGCCTGCGCCGGCGTGGCGCTGATGCGAAGAGTGGACTCGGGCCTGTGCGGTCGCCGGCATTTCCGGGTCGGGAACGACGTCGGCGGGTGTCGGTTCGGCCTGGAGCTGCTCGACCTGGTGGCGAAGCGTGCGCAGTTCCCGCCGTACGGTGGCGAGCTGGGTTTCGGCGGTGGTGGCGCGTCTGTCGGCGTGCTCGAGGTCGGTGTGCAGCCCGCGCGCGAGCGTGGCGGCGGCATCGAGCTGGCCGCGCTGCTCGGCCAGCTGCTTCTCCAGGGCGGTTCGGGTGGCCTCGGAGCGCTCGATGCTGGCGGTGAGGGCCTGGGTTTCGGCGGCCGCGGCGTGCCGCTCGTTGGCACGTTCGGTCCGCTCGCGCTCCAGGAGCTGGTACAGCCGCTCGGCCTCGGCTTGGTGGGCGGTGATCCTGGTCTGCAGGTCGGCGGCTGCCGCGCGGCGTTCCTCAGTGTGTTCCACCCGTTCGTCCCGGAGGAGGGACTCCAGTTCCCTGACCTTGGACCTCGCCTGCTCCAGAAACTCCTGCAAGACGAGGACCTGCTCGGAGGCGGAGCCCGCCGCCTGGGCCGCGCGGCGCAGGTCGTGCAGGTCCTCTCGGCGTGTCTTGTCGATCGGAGTGCCATGAGCGCTCAGGAAGTCCAGGAAGCCGTCCAGGAACTGCTGCGGGGCGGTTCTCTGGCCGGACAGGTAGCGCGAGACCGTCGCCGGTGCGTACCTCACTGCTCTGGCTAACTGCTCCTGCGTGACACCACCGGCTTTGACGCACTGGCCAAAAGCATCCCTCAGTGCGGACGCGTAGTCGCGACCTGCCTTGGTGGTCGCCTTGTTCCTGTCCTCGCCGCTGTTCGCTTGGCCTTCCACCCGTTCCCCGCTTGGCAGTTGACATCCGTTCCGGGAATTGTGCCACCCCGTCGCGACGCAGAGATTGCCAGTGCCCGGGAACAGGAGGCTTTCCACTTCCGCAACACCGGACCACGGTCGACCGTGAAGCCATGGATCAACGATCAAACCGACCGAAGACCGTGGCTCACCGCCGGACGGCCGCGGCGTCCATGCTGCCGGGCCTGGGCACCATCGTATCCGCGACCGCTGGCGCGCCGTGGTGGCTGGTCGGGCTCAGCTCGGTCCTGGCGTTCCTTGCCATCGCCATGCAGCTGCTTCTCCCGCAGGACTCCGCCGACCGGCTCGCCTGGTGGAAAGCCCGCTGGTCCCGCCCGACCTCGACCCGAACACGGACCAACCACACACCTCACCCGCGGTCCGAACCGCCGGGCGCCTCAACGCCGCAAACAAGCGCTGGATCGAACGGTCAATGGGATCACCGGCTACCGGGAAAAGGCTGCTGACCTGCGGAAACCCGCCGGAGCCCGCTGGAAGCGGCGGGGCGCCCACGGTGGTCGCTACGGCGTACCCACGGTGGTGCCTACGGCGAACCGACGTGGTCCCGGGGGACCGCGGCGGGCCGGCTGGTCGACGCGGACGGCTTCGCCGGACGCACCGAAGAACCACCGGCCCGCCGCAGGCGCGAACCAGGCGAGCAGGCGCCGGTAGGAGCGGTTCCAGTCCGGCTCCAGGCGCCACAGCTCGTCCAGCTTGGCCGCCTGGTCGGCACCGAGGGCCTCGGCCTTGCGCTGGCGGCGCATCCACGCCCCTACCGCGTAGCCGTCCAGCTTCTCCGTCGCGGGGATCGCCAGGTGGCCGTGGTGGGCGGCCCAGGCACGGGCGTAGGCGTAGCCGCGTTCCCAGGCGTTGGCGTGCTTGGACCAGATCATGCCCAGCGCGTCCAGCTCCGAGACACGCGCGGCATCGAGCAGGCCTTGGCCGTTCAGGTAGCGCTGCCGGTCCAGCCAGGAGACCAGCTCGCCCTGCTCCGTCTTGTCGGTGGGGTCGAGGTGGCCGTGCTCCAGGTGGAAGGCGGCGGCGACGGCGTGCATGCGCTGCCACTCGGCCGCCCGCGGGTTGAACGCCCGCAGCTTCACCGTCTGGAGGATCCGCGCCGCGTGGCGCCGGGCGTCGATCCGCAGCCACTCCATCGGCGACTCCACCACCGCCGGCGGCTGCTCGCCCCGCCCGGCCTCGGCGACCTCGCCTTCCTCGGAGGCCTGCGCCGTGGCGTGCTGGGGCTGGGCGCGGCGGGCAGCAGTCCGAGGGCGATGACGGGGCTGTGACTCCGGTCGCGCCGTAGGAGGACAGGGTGGCCGGGCCGGGGTCCGGCCACCCGCCACGAACCCGGCGCCGACCGGCGCCGGCCCAGGACGCGGAGGAACGGGATGCTGACACAACGGGTGATCCCCGCCGAACTGCTGGTGCTGCCCAACGAGGGCCACGAGTTCAGGAACACCCGAAACCGGGTCCTGTTCCGCCGTACCGCGGCCGCCTGGATCGAACGCCACCTCGCCGACTGATCAGCGGGGGCGGTACATCCGGTGGCGGATGTACAGCACGATGCAGGTGATCGCGCCGACCGCGCACACCGGCAGTCCCAGGCCGACCGCCATGGTCACGCCTTCGCTGACGTTCTGAGCGTCCTCGTCGGCGTGGCTGACGAGGTAGGAGACCATGGAGACGCCCACGGCCAGGAAGACCACCGCTCCGGCCAGGAACCAGCCGCCGGCCCGGTCCTGCCACTCGTCCCCCTGCAGCCGCCGCGCGTGGGGGCTGTGCGCCAGCACCGCGCGGCCCAGGCCGGACGCCCCGGGGGTGTGCCCGTCGATGTGCAGGCGCGTGCCGCCGTCGAGGACGAGGCGGCAGCGGTAGTCGTTGCCCAGCCGACGGGCGAGGCCGTGGATCCTCGGGGTGCCGGGGATCGTGATCGAGACGACCTGGCTCCACTCCCAGCCCCGCACGCCGCGCCGCGAGCCGTGGACGAGGCCGCGCTCGTGGACCTCGAAGTACTCGCCCGGTCCGCCCCGCACCGCGCGCCAGGCCTGCGTCACGGCGACGAAGAGCGCGCCGAGGGACAGGCCGATCACCAGACCGATCGCCCGGCCGCCGCCCGAGCGGCCGTCGTCCGCACTGAACAGCGCCCACAGCCCGAGCCAGCCGGTGGGCACCGCCAGCAGCAGCGCCCACATGGCGTTCTGCCACCGTGCCCGGGTGTTCACCCGGTGCCTGCTGAGCACCGCGCCGAACAGCTCCGTCATCTCCGTCTCGCCGGTCATCCACACAGTGAAGCACCACCGTTGCCGCCGCTCAAGGGCGGTCGCCCACAACCAGATCAGCAACGTCGCGCGCGAACGCGGCTGCGCGGAAAGTACGTTGGGACCGCAGGAGCATCGAAGTCGGCCTTCCGTCCGGTGCCGGGGTTGCGGGTCTCGATGGTCGCGCGGACCGAGCCGGCGGGCTGGCGCGGCAGGTCCAGCGCGGCAAGCTGGGTCGTGGGGCGCAGGTGGTCGGGAACCTCGCCCCACCAGGTGTAGGACGAGAGCGGCTTCACGGCTTCCGGCATGTTGGTGCCTCCCCTTTTCTCGGCTGTTCGGTTCAACGCGGCCGCCATCAGGTGGTGGCGGCCGGTGGGCGGTCAGCGCCTCCACGGCTCCGGGGCCGGATCGGGCGGCGCGGCGGGGGTGAGCGACTGGTCGGCGCAGCGGGTGATCTGGTGGTTGCGTACGCCGCACTCGGGTCCGCGGTCGAAGGCGACGACGTACGGGAACGGGGTCGGGTAGCGGCGGACTCGGGTGATGACGCCGAGGGTGCCGGCCGGGACGTCCACGCGGACGCGGGCGTCTTCCTCCCAGTACTCCTCGTCGGCCAGGTCCTCGTCGATCCACGACGCGCGCACGGGTTCCAGTAGCTCGACCCTGTCCCCTTCCTCCAGGCGCACGTGGCTGGTGCGGACTTGGGCCTGGTAGCGGAGCAGTTGCACGAACGCCTGCTCCCGCTCGGCCGGGTCGGCCAGGGCGCCGGGGTCCAGCACCAGCACCTGCGGGGAACTGGGTGTGCTGGTGCCGGTGCCGGTGCCGGCCGGGTGGCGCTGGGCACCCGGCCGGGCCGCTGTCGGCGCCTGGGTGGTCGGGGTGGTGGTGTCGGTCATCGCGGTGCCCTTCGTCGGGTCGGGGCCTGGGTGCGGTGCGGGGCGGCCCGTGTGCCGGGCCGCCCCGATGGCGGTGGTGCTACTGGTCGGTGTGGCAGTCGTGGTCGGCCTCGACGTAGTCGCCGTCGGCGAAGTCGGTCTCCAGGGACCAGCCGCACGTGCACTCCGCCCGGCCTTCCCACGCGATCTCGGCTTCGCCGTGGTCGCAGTCGTGGTCGGCGTCCACGGTGGTGCCGTCCTCGAACAGCGCGTCGCCGCCGTCGCCGCAGGTGTGGCAGACGTACTGCGCGTACCAGGACGCCTTCGGCTGCTGGGTGGTGGTCACTCGTCTCCTTCTGGGGAGCGGGCCGTCCCGGCCCGAGGTGGGCCGGGACGGCGGGCGTGGGTTGGGGCGGGTCAGCCTGCGACGGTCTCGGTGTGCCGGGTGAGGGCGTCCAGGAGCGCGGTCTGGTGGTCGGTCAGCTTCCCTTCGGTGCGGGCCCCCGCCTGCTTGCGCAGCCAGGTTCCGGGGCGGAAGGTCGGGTCCGCCTCGCCGCCGGTGCGGTTGGCCGGGCCGTCCAGGGTTCCGCCGGCGGCGAGGTAGGCGAGCAGGCGGCGGTACGACCTGTTCCAGTCCGGCTCCAGGCGCCACAGCTCGTCCAGCGCGTCGAGCTTCGCCACCTGGTCCTTGGTGAGGGTGTCTGCCTTGCGCTGGCGGCGCATCCACGCGCCCACCGCGTAGTCGTCCAGCTTCGCCGTGGCGGGGATGGCCAAGTGGCCGTGCTGGTGATGGAAGGCCTTCGCGTAGGCGTAGCCGCGTTCCCAGGCGTTGGCGTTCTTCGACCAGATCATGCCGAGCGCGTCCAGCTCGCTGACCCTGGCGGCGTCGAGCAGGCCCTGGCCGTTCAGATGGCGCTGGCGGGTGAGCCAGGAGATCAGCTCGGCGTGCTTCGCCTTGTCGGTGGGGTCGAGGTGGCCGTGCTCGATGTGGAACCTGGCGGCGACGGCGTGCATCCGCTGCCGCTCGACCGCCCGCGGGTTGAACGCCCGCAGCTTCACGGTCTGGAGGATCTGCGCCGCGTGGTGCTTCGCGTTGATCCGCAGCCACTCGATCGGCGACTCCACCGCCGCCGGCTGCTGCTCGCCCTCTCCGGTCTCGGTGCTCTCTCCCTCGGGGGCCGCCGTGGTCGTGGTGGTGTGCGCGGTGCCCTGCGAGCGGCTGGCGCGCAGTTCGGTGATCCGGCCGACCACCCGGGCGTCGTGCGCGGCAAGCGCCCGCAGGACCCGCCAGATCGTGCGGAACGAGCTGGCCTCGATCTCGGCGTCGGCCTCCGCCTTCACGGCCTCGCCGGCGTCGTGGACCTCGGACGGGTCGGCGGTGGCGGTGTCGTCGCCGACCTCCGGCGAGGGGAGATAGACGATGACCCAGGACACCTTGCCCTGCCGGTAGGACTGGCGCAGCGCCCGGCCGACGACCTGGACGATGTCGATGACCGAGGACTTCGGGTCCGCGAAGCAGATCGCGTCCACGGCGGCGACGTCGATGCCCTCCGTCAGGAGGCGGCTGTTGCAGAGGATGCAGCACTGCTCGCCGTCCTCGCCGGTGGAGGCCTTGAACGTGGCGACCGCCGCGCGGCGGTCCTTGAGCCTGTCGCTGCCCGAGACCGCGAGCGCCACCAGGTTCTCGGGACGGTCCGCGTACCGGAGCAGCGTGGCGGTGTCCGCCATCGTGGTGGCGAACTCGCGCGCGGCGGTGACGCGCGAGTGGAAGGTGATGACGCGGCGCAGCTCCAGGTCGGCGACGGCGCGCAGCATGGTGATCTGCAGGGCGAGGCGCAGCAGTTCCTCGTTGCTGCGCTGGGAGCGGAGGTCGGCGATGGCGGGGAGGTTGAGGAGTTCGCGCAGGTCCTCGTCGGTGACGACTGGCACGAGGACGCGGTAGTCGGCGAGGTAGCCGTGTTCGATGCCCTGTCCGAGGGTCCAGGTGAAGCAGGTCTTGCCGTAGATCGTCTCGTCGTCCATGGAACACAGCACCGGGAGGGCCTGGCCGTCGCCATCACCGTTGGCGGTGAGGTCGGCCAGGCCGTCCTTCGCCCGCCGGTCGTCCGCGATCCTCGGGGTGGCGGTGAAATACAGCCGGCGCGCGGCGGGGACGTTGGCGTCGTCGTGGATCGCGGCCCAGGCCTTGCCGTCCGAGCCGGCCGTGCGGTGGGCCTCGTCGACTACGGCCAGGTCCCACTGGGCCAGGCCCCAGGCCTGGTGGGCCTCGACGATCCGCTCCACCGTCCCGGTCGGCGCAGCCGCCCCTACCACGTGAAGGAACCCGTGGTCACCTTGCTCATGCACCATCGCTTCGACGTCGTGATCGCTGCGGTCTTCGGCCTCGTCTTCGCCCCGCTTGGCGCGGCAGCTCGAGGGAGGGGCCGCCCCGGGCGACTGAGCGCCCGGGCCCCGTCGCCGCAGGCCCGGCGCCGAGCGCTGTCAGCCCCCTGCTCTAGCGTTCCCGACATGACGCAAGCCGCTCACGCGTACCGCTATCTGCGCTCCTCCGTGCTGGACGACCTGCACGGGCGCCTCGGGCTGGAGACCTCCGGTGGGGCCACGCCCTTCGGCGAGGTCGCCCATCCGCACTTCTTCGAGGGGATGTTGACAGCCCCTTCGGCGGCGGCCGCCGGGCTGCTCGCGGTCGCGGACGTGGCCGCGGCACGCTACTACCAGCCCCGACTGCCCGCCTCGCTGGACCCGGTGGTCACCGCCAACGGCGACCGGCTGCGCTTCGAGTCCTTCTCCGGCTGCGGCGGCGTCTACGCCCGCCTCGACGTGCTCGAATCCGGCCTGGACGGCGGCGGGATAGGCCACGGAACCACCAACGTCGACATCAACGTCCCGCTGCGGGACGCCCTCGGCCGCCTCGGCCCGGCCGAGCCGCTACGGCTCGCGGTCGGCACCGAGGCGCTGGAGGTCATCACGCCGGACGGCCCGCTGGTGGAGAAGAAGGTTCCGCTGCCGGACCGCTGGCTACGCGGCTTCGCCGAGACGCAGGTGGTAGCCGCCGGCTTCGACCTGCGTGCCGAGCTGCCCGCCGCCGAGGCCGTCCGCTTCCTGCGCTCGCTGACGGCGGGAGGCGCGGGGGGCGCGCGCGGCACGGCGGGCGCGACGCAGTGGGTCGTCCCCACCGGGCGGCTGCCGCGGCCGACCAGCCGGCCCGTGCCCGGCGCCGTCTGCCTGCCCGGCCCGCAGCGACTCGTCGCGCTGCAGCGGGTGCTGCGCCATGCTCGCGCGCTGCGCATCTACGGCCCGCCGCTGACGGCCGGGGACACCCGGCCGACCAGCTCAGCCTGGGAGGTCGAGCTCCCGGGCATGCGGCTGACGCTCACCCTCTCCCCCGACCCGGCGCGCGGCTTCTCCGGAGAGGGCGGCGTGCTGGACGCGCTGGCATCGGCCGGCAGCGAGCAGGACGCGGACCTGGTCGCGGTGCTGCTGGCCTGGGAGCCGCGGATCGACGTGGCGGAGCTGGCCGAGCAGGCCGGCCTGTCGTCGCAGCGGGTCCGCGCGGCGCTGACCTGGCTGGGCACCTCCGGGCAGGTCGGCTACGACACCGCCGAGGCGGCCTTCTTCCACCGTCAACTCCCCTACGACGCTGGCCGCGCCGAGTCCCGCAACCCGCGGCTGCGGGCCGCCCGCACACTGGTCGCCGCCGGGGCCGTCCGCCCGGAGAGGGACGGCGGGGCGCTGGTGCACGTGGAGGATCATGTACAGCGGGTGCGCCGCGCGGCGGACGGCTCGCTGGGGTGCACCTGCCTCTGGTGGGCCAAGTACCGGGGCGGGCGCGGGCCGTGCAAGCACGTGCTGGCGGTGGGGTTGGCGGCGGAGAGCGCCGCCTCGAACGATGTGAAGGAGAGGGCGACGCGATGAGCCTGCTGGACCGTGTGGACGCTGGGGATGCCAACGGCGTCGTGGCTGCGCTGGCCGCGCTGGATCCGGCGGAGCGCCGGGCCCTGCTGCCCGAACTCAAGCGCCGCCGCAAGGAGATGTCCGTCGCCTGGTGGGAGCACTCGGGAGGCCACATGCTGGCCCTGCTGGTGGCCGGGCTCGGCTGCAACACGGCGCCCTCCGCCGCGTTCTCCTGGGCGAACGGCATCGGCTCCCCCGCCGGGATCGTGGTCTGGCAGAACGAGACGGTCCTGGCCGTCGTCGACCAACAGAGTCCGGAGTGGCAGTCGGAGGTGCTGCGCAGGATCGCCGAACGACGGCCCACCGCCTGGCTCGGCGACGAGTACCCGGCCGTCGAGCGCCTCGCCCGCGCCGCGGGTGAGCCGGTGCCGGTCACGGACGGAGTGGTGCTTGCGTGGCAGCGCCACCACGTCCCGCCCTACGCGACCGAGGAGTACCGACGCGAGCTGGTGCTCCGGCTGGTCCAGGCGTCGTCGACCCCCTCGCTGCTCCTCGGGATGTTCGATGTCGTCGGCGCGGGCGACCAGCTGGGCGAGGCGTGGCGTGGCGCGGTCCTCGGGCTGATCGAGGCCGGCGTGGTCGAGCGCGACGAGATACTCGACCGCTGCCTGGCCCGGCTGGCGCGCGGCGGACGGCCGGGCGACCAGCGCGGTTTCCAGCGGCTGCTGGAGCAGCTCGCGCCGACCCCGGAGGAGACCGCCGCACGGATCCGCGCCTACCTGCCGCTGCTGGACAGCCTGTCGCCGGTGGCCGCCCTCGGCCAGGCACAGCTCGCCGAGGCGGACGCCGCGGGCCTGCTGGAGCCGGAGCACCTGACCGAGGCCTCGGCCACGGTCTTCTTCCGCAGCGAGAAGAAGCTGCTGCGCGCCCAGCTCACCTGGCTGGACCGCTCCGGTCGGCGCTCCCCGGACTGGGCGGCGGCGGCCGTGCGCGGCGCGGCCCTGGCCTTCGGGCAGAGCGACGCGGAACTGCACGAGCGGGCGCTCAAGGTGGCGGCACGTCACCTGAAGGTGGCGGGTCCTGCCCTGCTGCCCGAACTGCGGGCGGCGACCGAGCTGCTCGGTCCGGCCCAGGCCGCCAGTGCGGTGGCGCTCTTCGGCCTGGAGACCCCCGCCGCCTCGGATGCGGCCGCGCACTACGAGGAGCTGCTGCCGCCGCTCCCCCAGTCGGTACCGCTGGCCGAGCCGCTGGACGATCCCGCCGGCGTGGCCGAGGAGCTGGCCGCCGTGCTGGCGGGCGACGACAGCGTCGCCGCCTTCGAGCGGACGCTGGCCGGCCTGGTCCGCGAGGCGTTCCGGGACGGGGAGGCGCTCCGGGCGGCGCTGAAGCCGGTGCTGGGCGAGGAGAAGTGGGCCGAGACGCTCAGCGTCTGGTCTCCGGACCACACCTGGATCGCCCTCGCCGCGGCCGCGGCCGCAGGTCAGGTCACCGAGGTGCGGGCACACGCCATGCTGCAGGGGCAGGGCCCGCTCCGGACGGAACATCAGGAGCGCCTCAGCGCCGTCCACGCCACCCGGGTGCACGAGGCCGCCGCTCTCATCGTGCTCGGACGCACGCCCTTCCTCGTCGCCACGCCCAGCTACGCGGACGGCGGGCTGGAGGCGGCCGTGCTGGTGGAGCGCATCGCCGCCCTGGAGGCGGCGGACGGCGAGGTCGGCGCGGCTGACTTCAGCCAGGCGCTGCTTCGCGTCCTGCCGACGGACGATCCGGCGGTGCAGGCGGCAGCCGTGCAGCTCCGCTCGGCGGAGGGCCGACGGCTGGCCCAGTGGCTCGCCCAGGGCGGGCTGCCCGGCCAGCGCACCGAGCGGCTGCCGGCCGGGGCGGGGCCGCGTGCGTGCCCGCGCGTCACCCAGCCCGGGCTCGCACCGGATCAGGAGCCCCTGCTCCACCCGGACATACGCCGGATGCTCAACCCGATGGTGGACGGGGAAGGGCGCCACATCCTCGCCTACGGCGACATCGCGACGCCCTACGCCCTCGCCGTGCTGCCCTGCCACCGCGAGGAGCTGGCGGTCCGGCTCGGCAACGCGATCATCGAAGCCGCCCAGTACGGCGCCAAGGGCGCGCAGCTGCTGCCGCAGCTGGTCGAGGCGGGCGGTCCGGCCGGCCCCGGGGTCCACCTGACGGTGGCGTGCGCGCTCGGCGCGGCGACGGCGGAGGACCGCACGGCCGCCGTGGACGCGCTGCTGCTGCTCGCCGCCCAAGACGCGCTCGACACGGACCGCCTCGGCGCCGATCTCGCCGAGGCGGTCCGCTGCGGCGTGGCCCCGCTGAACCGGGTGCCGCTCACCCTCCGTCAGGCTGCCGAGTCCGGCGCCTACGGGACGGTCTGGTCGATCCTCCGCGCCGCCCTGCCGGGCCTGCTGGTCCCGGAGCCGATACGCGGCGTGCCGGAACTACTGGCCATCGCCGCCGACTGCGCCGCCCGCAGCGGCGCGACGGACGCGCTGCCGGTGATCGAGGCGCTGGCGACCCGGCGCGGCTCCTCCCGCCTGCTGAAGGAGGCCCGGGCGCTGCACGCCGTGCTGACGGGTAGCTGAGAGGCGGCTCACCCCAGCTACGCGGAGACCGCCGTCCCCTGCTCGGCGGGGGCGCGCTCGCCCTCCGGCGCGACCGGATACCCACCGAGGTCGGTCGAGGCGCGGCGAGGCGGCGGAATGCGTTGTGGCCCGTTTCCGGCAGCTCCAATGCCGGGAACGGGCCCATGCGCTCTTCTCCTGGTCTGGCCCCGCGGTTCCATGCCGTCGGCCATGTCGTGCAGGTGGTAGACGGCGCAGGGCAAGCCCGGCCGTACCAGTACGGGCTGGTCAGCGCAGTGGGTGCGTCCGGGACGGCCGCCAGCTGGTCCGCGGCCTGCATCCAAGCCCACGCGGCCCCAGGTCCTGGCACGCGGCGGTCTCATGGTCTGCCCGGCTTCGTCCTCGAAGACGAGCCAGGCTCCCCGAGCCGCCGCGGCGCTTTTACCCGGGGCCAGACCTCCTTCTTCCACAACTCGACCGCCCGGTCGTCCCGTTCGACGGCTCTGCGGGTCGGCTGCTGCCACGACCAGCCATGGCGCTTGAGCAGCGCCCAGGTCCCCTCGACCGTGTAGCTGACGTGGAACAGCCGGCCGATCAGCGTCTTCACCCGGGCGAGCGTCCAGCGCTGATCCTCCCAGCCATGGACGAGCGGGCCGCGCTCCAACTCGCTCTCCAGTCTGGCGATTTGCCTCTCGCTGAACCTCGGTCGACCGGGTGAGCCCTTGGAGAGGACTCCGGCCTCACCTCGCTCACGCCATTGTCGGCGCCATCGCTCGACCGACCGCTCACCCGCAGCGCGGCGGCGATCTCCCGGTTCTTCTCCCCGCCCTCGAAGCGTTCCACGGCCTGCAGCCGGATCCGCTCCCGCGCGGCCCTCTCAGCGTCGGTCAACCCGCCGCCCTGCGCGTATCTCACAGCCCAGGGCTACCGGACCCACCCAGCAGCTGTCAGGCAAACACCCCCGACATCACGCTTTCAGGTTCAGTATCAGCGGCGAAATTACCGGGTCCAGGATGGGCGCAAGTCCTCGGCCACGACTCGGAACCCGCGGGCAGGCTGCTGTCGGGGCCTTGTCCGCATCTCGAAGGGGCGATCCGCCGTTTCGAGATGAGAGGCCGTCCGATGACCTTCCAGGACGTTCTGCAGTTTCCCGCCGGGGCCGCCGCCGATCCGTCCGGCCCGCAGGCCCGCCACTTCGCCGAGGCCACCCTCGACGTGTACCGCCTCGTCCAGGCCGCCGTCGGCGCCGTCCGGCTCCTGCGCAAGCTGCGCCGCGCCGTTCCGGCCCGCCCGGCCGAGCCCGACTCCGTCCGCGCACACGAGGCAGCAGTAGGCACCCAGGCCCGGATCCCGCTGCGGGATCCGGGCGTCGAGCACGACATCCGTCGCCACCTGGCGGAGTGGCCGACGCACTTCGCGGTCGCCGTCTTCTTCCTGATCATGGCCGGGCTCGCGCTC
>NZ_JBSFGK010000081.1:23832-36089 GCF_053596495.1 Kitasatospora sp. NPDC001683 | reverse complement strand
TGGACGGCCGGCCGTCCACCGGGTTGAGCTGGTAGACGTGCCGTCCGGTGCCGTCGTTGCGGTCGCCGGGGACGGTGACGTTGCCCAGGCCGACCCGGGTCACCAGGTTCACCGTGACGTCCGGCGGCAGGGTGACCACCAGCTCGCCGGCGCCCAGGTCGACCTTGGTGCTGAGGGTGGTCCCGGCGGGGTCGAGCCCGGACAGGTCCAGCCGGATGTCGCCGGCACCGAGGTTGTAGCGGTCCTTCAGGTCGGCGGCCGAGCCGACCGTCCAGGAGCGGTCGCCGACGGCGTCCTGCACGGTGTGCGGCGCGTGGCCGGTGAAGGCCAGCGCCAGGGTGGTCAGCAGGCCCAGCGCCGCGAGCTTGCGTGCCTTGCCGAACTTCGCGGCCAGCAGCAGGGTCAGCCCGATCACCAGCAGCCCGGTCGCCAGCATCACGGTGCTCAGCTTGGTGACGTCGGTGTGGCCGGCCGAGGCGGACCAGACCGCGGTGGCCGCGCCGATCGCCAGCAGGAAGCCGAAGAAGCCGAGCGGCGAGCGCTCCCTCGGGTGCCGGACGGCGGCCGGCTCCCGGCGGCGCTCCGGGCGCTCCTTGCGCAGCGGGTCGCCCTCCGGCAGGTCGGTGCGCTGCCACCAGGCCTGGGTCGGGCCGCCGGGCGGCGGCACCTTGGTGCCTCCCCCAGCCTCCGGCCGGGGGGACCCCCATGCGGGCGTGGGGCCGGCCGGGTCGGCGGCACCGTACGGGTTGCGCTCGGGGTGGCGGGGGTCCCACAGGTAGCCGCTCGGGCCGGGGGCGGGGGAGTCGGCGGGGACGGTCCCGGCGGCGCGGTCGGCGGCGTGCCGGGCCCGGGCGGCCTCGTCCTGCGGCCAGCCGTGGCCCTCGGACTCGGGGAAGTGCCGGTCGTACGGGCCGCCGTGGCGGCGCCCGCGGCCCCGGCCGCGGCGGCGCTCCGGGTCGTAGCGCACCGCCAGGAAGACCAGGCCGCCGAGCAGCAGCAGCGGGAACAGCTGGTCGCCGTCGCCCATCGAGGAGAAGAACACCCCGGTGCCGATCACGGTCAGCAGCACCGCGCCGACCGACTGGCCGTCGACCCGGCCGGTCAGCACCCGCTGGAGCTCGGTGCGCCCGCCGCGGCCCTTGCCGTCCGCGCCGTCCTCGGTCGGGACGATCAGCCAGGCCAGGCCGTACAGGAAGAGCCCGAGGCCGCCGGAGAGGCAGAGCACCACGGTGACCACCCGGAACACCACCGGGTCGATGTCCAGGTGCCGCCCGAGGCCGCCGCAGACGCCGGCCACCACGCGGTGGTGCTCCGTCCTGGTCAGCGGCGGGCGTTCCGGTGCCGGCGGGGCGGCGGGCCCGGCCTCCTGGATGCGGTGGTCCTCGGTCATGGGCACCATCCTTGCGGCAGCGGGCGGGCGGGCCCAACCGGGTACGGCCCTGCCCGTACCCTGACTCGTCCCTGATAAGGGTGTGGGGGACACACCCTGATGCGCCCGCAGGCGCCCGCGTGGAACCATCGGTGGCGTGGCAGCACCCGGTACCGATCCCCGCCCCCTCGCCCCCGACGCCGCGGCGTCGGCGGGCGCCGACCCGAACGTGCCCGACGGCGGGCGCCCGCCCTACCGCCGGCTCTACCGCAGCCCGCAGGGGCGGATGCTGGGCGGCGTGGCGCACGGCCTCGCGGTGCACCTCGGGCTGCCGGTCCGCTGGGTGCGGCTGGCCTTCGTGCTGCTGTTCTTCGCGCAGGGGATCGGCGCGCTGCTGTACGCGGCGTTCTGGTTCGTGGTGCCGATCGGCATCGGCGAACCCTCCCAGCGCGGCGGCACCCACTGGGTGAACGTCAACGGCGTCTACGTCCCGACCTCGCCCTGGCTGCGGCCGGGCACGCCGCTGACCAAGCCCCGCGGCGGCTGGATCGGCCGACTGCGCGTCCTGCTCCAGCACGCCCTCCAGGGCGAGCCGGTAATGGCGGCGCCCGCCGTCGGGGACGACGCCGAGGCCGGGAAACGGCCCGCCGCCAAGACCGGGCAGGGCGGCATCGGGCAGCTCGCCGCCCTGGTCATGGTCGTGATCGGCCTGATCGCCCTGCTGAACGTGCTCGGCTGGCAGACCGCCAAGCCGTACACCTGGCCGCTGCTCGCGATCGGCGTCGGCGTCGCGCTGGTCTGGCGGCAGGCCGACGACTCGCGCTGGCAGCGCTGGTTCGGCATCGAGGAGGGCGAGCGGCGGCGCGGCGCGTACACCCGGGTCGGCGCCGGCGTGCTGCTCGCGGTGGCCGGCACCATCGCGCTGCTCGCGATGCAGGGCAGCGGCTCCACCCTCGGCTCGGTGATCGAGGCCTCGATCGCGGTGCTGGCCGGCGTGCTGGTGCTGCTCGGCCCGTACGGCCTGCGGCTGTGGCAGGACCTCGGCGCCGAGCGCACCGCCCGCATCCGCGCCCAGGAGCGCGCCGAGATCGCCGCGCACATCCACGACTCGGTGCTGCACACCCTGACCCTGATCCAGCGTCGGGCCGAGGACCCCAAGGAGGTGCTGCGCCTCGCCCGCTCCCAGGAGCGCGAGCTGCGGCTGTGGCTGTACCGCCCGGAGGCCGCCGCCGAGTCCGCGCCGGACACCATGGCGGAGACCCTGCGGGCCGCCGTCGCCGAGGTCGAGGACCGGCACGGCGTCCCGGTCGAGCTGGTGATCGTCGGCGACTGCCCGATGGACGAGGGGATCGCGGCACAGATGCAGGCCGCGAGGGAGGCGACCGTCAACGCGGCCAAGTACGGTGGCGGGGGACCGGTCCAGGTCTACGCCGAGGTGGAGGGGAGGACGGTGTCGGTGTTCGTCCGCGACCACGGCCCCGGCTTCGACCCCGACACGGTGCCCGAGGACCGGATGGGCGTACGGGAGTCGATCATCGGCCGGATGAAGCGCCACGGCGGCACCGCTCGGGTGCGGCCGGCGGCGGGCGGCGGCACCGAGGTCGAGCTGGAGATGGAGAGAACGAATGACTGAGGCAGCGCCGGAGCGCACGGCCAGGGTCGTCCTGGTGGACGACCACCGGATGTTCCGGACGGGGGTCCGGGCCGAGATCGGCCGCACCGAGGTGACCGGCATCGACGTGGTGGGCGAGGCCGACGACGTGGACTCGGCGGTCCGCGTGGTCGCCGAGACCAGGCCGGACGTGGTGCTGCTCGACGTCCACCTGCCCGGGGGCGGCGGCGTCGAGGTGCTGCGCCGCTCGGTCGGCGTGATGGGCGAGCAGGGAGGGGTGAAGTTCCTGGCGCTGTCCGTCTCGGACGCCGCCGAGGACGTGATCGGCGTCATCCGCGGCGGCGCCCGCGGCTACGTCACCAAGACCATCACCGGCACCGACCTGGTCGACGCGATCTTCCGGATCGCCGACGGCGACGCCGTCTTCTCGCCCCGGCTGGCCGGCTTCGTGCTGGACGCCTTCGCCGCCACCGACACCCCCCCGGTGGACGAGGACCTGGACCGCCTCACCCAGCGCGAGCGCGAGGTGCTGCGGCTGATCGCCCGCGGCTACGCCTACAAGGAGATCGCCAAACAGCTCTTCATCTCGGTGAAGACCGTCGAGAGCCACGTCTCCGCCGTCCTGCGCAAGCTCCAGCTCAGCAACCGCCACGAACTCACCCGCTGGGCCACCGCCCGCCGCCTGGTCTGAGGCCGCGCCCTCGAACCCGTCCGGTCGGATCCGTCCGGCCGGACGGGCTTGTCCGCGGGTGGCCATAGACTCGTCAGTGCCATGAGTAGCCTCTTTGACGACCTCCCGCTCCCCGGTTTCGAGGCACCCGCCGCCGGGTCGAAGCAGCCCGCCGCGCCCGCCGACGCGATCGACGAGGAGCCCCCGCCGTACGAGGACGAGGTTCCGTACGACGCGTACGAGGAGGCGATCCCGGAGGGGCTGTTCCACACCGACCATGCCGCCGAGGCCGAGCGGGACGCCTGGTACCGCAACGGCGCCGCCCGGACGGTGGTGGACCCGGCGCAGCTGCTGGAGGGGATGAACGACCCGCAGCGCGAGGCCGTGCTGCACGCCGGCTCGCCACTGCTGATCGTGGCCGGCGCCGGCTCCGGCAAGACCCGGGTGCTGACCCACCGGATCGCCCACCTGCTGGGCGCCCGCGGGGTGCAGCCGGGCGAGATCCTGGCGATCACCTTCACCAACAAGGCGGCCGGCGAGATGCGCGAGCGCGTCGAGGCGCTGGTCGGCCCGCGCGCCCGGGCGATGTGGGTGTCCACCTTCCACAGCGCCTGCGTGCGGATCCTGCGCCGCGAGTCCAAGGTGCTGGGCTTCACCTCCAGCTTCTCGATCTACGACTCGGCCGACTCGCAGCGGCTGATGTCGCTGGTCTGCCGCGACCTCGACCTGGACCCGAAGCAGTTCCCGCCGAAGTCCTTCACGGCGAAGATCAGCAACCTGAAGAACGAGCTGATCGACGAGGAGACCTTCGCCGACCAGGCCGCCAACCCGATGGAGAAGAAGCTCGCCGAGGCGTACGCGCTCTACCAGCGGCGGCTGCGCGAGGCCAACGCGCTCGACTTCGACGACATCATCATGACGACGGTGAACCTGCTGCAGGCCTTCCCGGACGTCGCCGAGCACTACCGCCGCCGGTTCCGGCACATCCTGGTCGACGAGTACCAGGACACCAACCACGCCCAGTACACCCTGGTGCGCGAGCTGACCGGCGGCTCGGTGGCCGACGCCCCCAGGCGCACCGTCGACGGCGAGCCGGTGAACCCGGCCGCCGGGCGGCTGGCCGAGGTGCCGCCGGCCGAACTGTGCGTGGTCGGTGACGCGGACCAGTCGATCTACGCCTTCCGCGGCGCGACCATCCGCAACATCCTCCAGTTCGAGGAGGACTACCCGAACGCGACCACGATCCTGCTGGAGCAGAACTACCGCTCCACCCAGACCATCCTGAGCGCCGCCAACGCCGTCATCGAGCGCAACGCCAACCGCCGCGAGAAGAAGCTCTGGACGGCCGGCGAGCACGGCGAGAAGGTCATCGGCTACGTCGCGGACGACGAGCACGGCGAGGCCCAGTTCATCGCCGACGAGATCGACCGGCTCACCGACAAGGGCGAGGCCAGGCCCGGCGACGTCGCGATCTTCTACCGCACCAACGCCCAGTCCCGCGTGTTCGAGGAGGTGTTCATCCGGGTCGGCCTGCCGTACAAGGTGGTCGGCGGGGTGCGCTTCTACGAGCGCAAGGAGGTCCGGGACGTCCTGGCGTACCTGCGGGTGCTGTCCAATCCGGAGGACACCGTGCCGCTGCGCCGGATCCTCAACGTGCCCAAGCGCGGCATCGGCGAGCGGGCCGAGGCGATGATCGACGCGCTGGCCGCGCGGGAGCGGATCTCCTTCGCCCAGGCGCTGGTGCGGGTGGACGAGGCGTACGGGATGGCCGCGCGCTCGGCCAACGCCGTCAAGAAGTTCAACACCCTGATGGCCGGGCTGCGCCAGGTCGTCGAGTCGGGCGCGGGCCCGGCGGCGGTGCTGGAGGCCGTCCTGGAGGAGACCGGCTACCTGGCCGAACTCCAGGCCTCCACCGACCCGCAGGACGAGACCCGGGTGGAGAACCTGCAGGAGCTCGCCTCGGTGGCGCTGGAGTACGAGCAGGACCCGGGCGAGCGGCCGGACGCCGGGGAGGACGGCGCACCGCCGGTCGGCTCGCTGGCCGACTTCCTGGAGCGGGTCGCGCTGGTCGCCGACTCCGATCAGCTCCCGGATGCGAAGCAGTACGGGACAGAAGGAGGAAGTCCCGATGAGGACGAGGACGGGCAGGGCGTCATCACGATGATGACCCTGCACACCGCCAAGGGCCTGGAGTTCCCGGTGGTCTTCCTGACCGGCATGGAGGACGGGATCTTTCCGCACATGCGGGCGCTCAACCAGGTCAAGGAGCTGGAGGAGGAGCGTCGGCTCGCCTACGTGGGGCTCACCCGGGCCCGCGAGCGGCTCTACCTGACCCGCTCGGTACTGCGCAGCGCCTGGGGGCAGCCGGCCTACAACCCGGCCTCGCGCTTCCTGGAGGAGATCCCGGAGACGCTGGTCGAGTGGAAGCGGACGGGGGCGGCGCAGGCGCCGGTCCAGCGCGGCTTCTCCTCGGGCTCGTCCTGGGGCAAGTCCTCGTCCGGGGGCGGGAGTTCACGCTCCGCTGGGTCCTCGGCGGCGTCGGCGGCAATGCCGAAGGCGGGCTGGGGTCAGTCGGCCCGGCGCACCGGCAGGATGGTGGATCGCGAGGTCGCCGCGCTCGCGGTCGGCGACCGGGTCACCCACGACACCTTCGGGCTGGGCACGGTGGTGGGCGTGACGGGCGTCGGCGACAACGCGCAGGCCGAGGTGGACTTCGGCTCCGGCGGCCGCAAGCGGCTGGTCCTGCGCTACGCGCCGGTCGAGAAGCTCTGACCTTCCCCGGTCAGCGCGGGTCCAGCCCGTTCGAGAGGAACCAGGGCAGCGGGTCGACCGGCCCGCCGCCCGGCGGTCGGATCTCGAAGTGCAGGTGCGGCCCGGTGCTGTTGCCGCTGCTGCCGACGAACGCGATCACGTCGCCCTGCTTCACCGGCCCCTTGCGGACCTTGTACGCCCGCAGGTGGCACATCCAGGCCTCGGTGCCGTCCGGCATCTTGAGTATCGACATGTAGCCGTAGAACGGGTTCCACTGCGTCCGGATCGTGCCGTCGGTGACGGCGTACACCTCGGACCCGCCGTCCACCGGGAAGTCGATGCCGGTGTGCCGGTTCATCCAGTGGGTGCCGGCCGCGCCGAACAGCTCGCCGAGGCCGTGCTGGGCCACCGGCATGACCACCTTGGGTTTGGCCGGTTCGGCGGTCGGCTGCGCGGTCGGGGTGGCGGTGGGCTGGGCGGCGGACAACGGCTGACGGGCGTCGCCGCGCGAGGCCTGGGCGGCCTGGTCGGCGTCGGCGGCCTGCTGGGCGGCCTGCCGGGCGGCCGTGCGGTCGGGGGCGTCGGCCGCCGACGCCTGTGGCGGCACCTGGTGGGCCTGCTCCTGGACCACCGTGATCCCCGCCGCCCCGGCGACCCCGAGCGCGGCCACCGACGGGACGGCGACCCGGAACAGCGCGGCTCGGGTGGCGGCCCTGGCGACCCTGGCGGCACCGCGGCGCTGGGCGCGGGACTGCTCGCGGGACTGCTCGCGGGCGGCGAGGCGCAGCTCCGCACGGGTCGGACGGGCGGCTGCTTCGGGAGCCATCGGGGGCTGCCTCCTCGGTGGGCCTCGGGCACGTCATCTTGTGAGGTGAACAGCGGTGACTGTAGTCCCACGCCCGACACCCCGGAAAAACCGCCGGATGTCAAGGGGGCGCTCGGGGAGCCGCGCAGTGGCTGTACGGGAGGTCCGCGGACGGGTATACCGACTGGTAGCAAGGCCTGCGGCTGTGACTTTGCCCTCCTCTTGGGAGGCGGCTCGGCCAACCGGGCCGGGTGGCGCTAATCTCCCCTCAGGTTGGTTGGTTATCGAGCGTTAACCGCGTTAACCGCACCCGTGGGCCCACGAGGTCCGGTCGGATGATGGACGACGAGGTCCAGGAGGCAGTGATGAGTGTGTCGGGGCCGATCCGTGTGGTGGTCGCCAAGCCGGGGCTCGACGGTCACGACCGTGGCGCCAAGGTCATCGCGCGCGCCCTGCGCGACGCCGGCATGGAGGTCATCTACACCGGGCTGCACCAGACGCCCGAGCAGGTGGTCGACACCGCGATCCAGGAGGACGCGGACGGCATCGGGCTGTCGATCCTCTCCGGCGCCCACATGACGCTGTGCGCGCGGGTGCTGGAGCTGTTGAAGGAGCGCGACGCGGCGGACATCAAGGTCTTCTGCGGCGGGATCATCCCGGACGAGGACATCGCCGAGCTCAAGGCGATGGGCGTCGCGGACATCTTCACCCCGGGCACGCCCACCCGGGACGTGGTGGCGTGGGTCGAGGCCAACCTGCGCGCCGCGGGCTGATCATCGACATCCGCTGAGCGGGCCGGTCCGTCGTGGACCGGCCCGCTCGGTCGTTCTCAGCCGGCCAGTTCGGCGAGCATCGCGGCTCGGAAGCGCAGCGTCCCGGCCAGCCGGGCGAAGGTCTCCGACCAGGCGGAGTCCGGGGAGGCTCCGGCGGCCAGCTCCTCCACCGCGTCGGCCGTCTCCGGGGCGAGCGCGCGTTCCGTCATCCCGAGCACCCCGCTGTGGCTCCACGGGTACGCGCCGGAGGCCGCGGCCCGGGCCAGCGCCGTCACCACCGCGGTGGACAGCGGTGGCGTCCACGGGGTCGCGCAGGCGCCGAGCAGCTGGAATGCGTCGCCCAGGCCGTGCACCTCGATGAAGGCGGCCGTCCAGGCGGCCCGTTCCTCGGGCGGGAGGACGGCCAGCAGCTTGGACGGGGCACCGGTGACGCGCGCGCCCCGGGCCCGGCCGGCGCCGCGGCTCGGCGGGACGGGCGCCGGGCCGAGCAGCGCCCGGGCCCAGTCGGCGTCGTGCTGGCGCACGGCGGCGCGCGCCCAGGCCTCGCGCAGGTCGTCGGCCCAGCTGCTGCTGGTCTCGTCCACGCTGTCGCCGACCCGCAGGGCGAGCAACTGCTCGGGTGTCAGCCCGGTGCTCTCCGGCCAGACCGCCAGCGGCGTGGCGGCCACCACCTCGCCGAACCACCAGGCCCGTTCGCCGCGCCCGGTGGGGGACTTGGGGGCGATGCCGTCGCGCTGCATCCGCTCGTCGCACTCGGCGGGCGGGGTGACCAGCAGGTGGGTGCCGCTGTCGGCGAGCCGGACGGCGACCCGCGCCCGCTCGGCCATCCGCTGGGCCAGCGCCGAACCGGGCAGGCTGGAGAGCAGTTCGGCGGCGGTGGCGCGGACGTTCTTGCTGCGGTCGCCCAGGGCGGCCTCCAGGAACGGTTCGTCGGCGGGGGAGAGGCCGTCCTGCAGGGCGTCCAGGAAGAGCAGCCGGTCCTCGGCGCGCTCGGTGGACCAGGTGCTGCGCAGCAGCTCCAGCCCGGCGGCCGGGTCGCGGCGGCGCAGCAGGGTCAGGTGGGTGACCCGCTCGGCGAACAGGCCCTCGTGCCACAGCCGGTGATCGGTCGGGTCGCCCGGCTGGTGGTCCGGCTCGGGGGCGGTGGTGCGCAGCACGAACCGCCAGTCCGGGTTCTGCGAGGCCAGCCAGCGGCCCAGCGGACCGGCCAACGCGACGGCGTCGCCGCGCAGTTCGCTGCGCGCACGGGCGGCGTCGAGCAGCCCGGGTATCAGCGCGGCGGGCGGCCGCCGGCCCTCGAGCCGGGCGCTGGTGAGCCACTGCGGCAGCAGCTCGGCCAGGTTGGCCAGCGTGCCGCCACCGTTGCCGCCGGTGCGCCCGGCGAGCAGGACGGCCAGCCGGCGGGCGGCGGCCTCCGGCATCTCCGGGCGGGGGTCCTCGGGCGCGGGCGGCCCGGGCGGCTCGGTGGCCGGTACGGGCAGGGCGCCGGCCCGGCGGCGGACGGTGGCCAGCGCGGCCAGCTCCAGCAGGGCGGTGGCCGGGTCGGAGGTATCCACGGCGTCGGCCAGCGGCAGCCCGGTGGCCGGGAGCGGGCGCCGGTCGGTGCCGAGCAGGGCGCTGGTCCGCAGGGTCTCCCACGGGTCCTGGGTGATCGTCATCGTGGCTTCTCCTATGCGGATGTGAGGCCGACCGGGCGGTGTTCGGCGGTCCAGGCGGTGACCGGGGCGAAGCCCTGGTGGCCGTACTCGCCGAAGACCGTCAGCGGGCGGCCGGTGGAGACCGCGACCAGCCGCCACAGCGCCGCCTCCGGGACGGCCGAGGGGCGGATCGGGACGGTGTGGTGGCCGTCCGTCAGGTACCAGCCGTCCGGGGTGCGGACCGGGATGACTCCGGCGAGCACCGTCGGCCAGCTGTCCAGCCACGGGTCGTCGGCCACCGCGGTGCCGTACCCGGCGACCGCCTCGGCGACGGTGAGTCCGGCGGGCGGGGCGGCCGGGCCGGGTTCGGGGGCGCCGTAGCGGGTGCCGAGCGCGGCGCGCAGCGGGCGGGCGCCGGGGTGGTAGGCGAGTTCGGCCTCCAGCAGGTGGCCGGTGGGCAGGGCGAGGTCAGGGGCCTGGCCGGGGCGGCCGAAGGCGAGCAGCAGGGCGGGGCGGCCGGTCTTGGCGCCGCGCAGCCAGACCCGGCGGGTGGTGAGCCGGTCGTCGGCACCCCCTTCCATCGGCACGGTCCGACTGCCGAGCACCAACCAGCGGTCCCGGACGGTCGGTCCGGCGAGCACCTCGGCCGCGTCCAGGGTGTAGCCGACCCGGGCGCGGACGGTGGCGGCCAGTTCGGGCGGCAGCTGTTCGATCCGGGTGGCGGCGGTGGCGAGCAGGTGGAGCATCGCGTACTCCGCCAGCAGCCGCTCCTCCGGCAGGGTGTCCAACTCCCGTACCCGGCTGGCCAGTCCGGGCGCCTGGGCGTCGACCATCCGGGCCGCGACCTCCTCCCAGGGGCCTGCCGTGGACTGGTCGGCGAGGCCGTGCCGGATCCGGTCGGCCAGCCGCAACCGCAGCTCGGCCGCGCCGGCCGCGACCCGGGCGCCGCGCCGTTCGGCCCGGCGGCGGGCGGCCTCCGGATCGGCCGGGGGCGCCGCGCGCCTCTCGGCGCGCTCCCGGCGGGTCCGGAGCCACTCGGCCGCCCAGTCGGCGGGCTCGCCGGCCGGTACGGCCCCGGGGGCGCCGCTCCACAGCAGGAGGAGCCCGAGCGCGTGCTTGCACGGGAACTTCCGGCTGGGGCAGCTGCACTGGTAGGCGGGCGTGGCGAGTTCGACCACGGTGCGGTACGGCGTGCGGCCGCTGCCCTGGCACTCGCCCCAGAGCGCGATCCCGTCGGTGCCCGTCCCGGACCAGGGCGCGGGCGAGGACAGCTTGCCCGCGGCCTTCCGCGACGCGGCGTCAGGTGCCAGGGACAGGATGTGTTCGGTGCTCCAGCGTTCCTCCATGCGACCGACGGTAGGCGGGGGTACTGACATCGGCTGACTGTCCGTCCGGCGTTGTCAGTACCCCCGTGCAAGGTGGTTCCCACAGGCCGGGACGCCGACCTGGCTCCCCCCGTTCTCTTTGCCGCCCGGGCACCCGTGCACCCGGCGGCCGACCCGAAGGAGCCCCCATGACCGACGTTCTGCGGCAGCACGCCGAGGACGCCTTCGCCGGCGAACTGGCCGCACTGGCCGCGCAGGACGACCGTCCCCGCCCCGAGCGCTGGAAGCTCTCGCCGTGGGCCGTGGCGACGTACCTGCTCGGGGGTGAGCTGCCCGACGGCACCCGGATCACCCCCAAGTACATCGGCCCGCGCCGGGTCGTCGAGGTCGCCGTCACCACCCTGGCGACGGACCGCGCGCTGCTGCTGCTCGGCGTGCCCGGCACCGCGAAGACCTGGGTGTCCGAGCACCTGGCCGCCGCGATCAGCGGTGACTCCACGCTGCTGGTGCAGGGCACCGCCGGCACCCCCGAGGAGGCCGTCCGGTACGGCTGGAACTACGCCCAGCTGCTCACCCACGGCCCCAGCCGGGACGCCCTGGTGCCCTCGCCGCTGATGCGGGCGATGGCGGACGGCAAGCTCGCCCGGATCGAGGAGCTCACCCGGATCCCGGCCGACGTGCAGGACAGCCTGATCACCATCCTGTCCGAGAAGACGCTGCCGGTACCGGAGTTGGGCAGCGAGACCCAGGCCGTGCGCGGCTTCAACGTGATCGCCACCGCCAACGACCGCGACCGCGGCGTCAACGAGCTGTCCAGCGCGCTGCGCCGCCGCTTCAACACCGTGGTGCTGCCGCTGCCGGGCTCGCTGGACGAGGAGGTCGACATCGTCACCCGCCGGGTCAACCAGCTCGGCCGCTCCCTCGACCTGCCCGAACTGCCGGGCGGCGCCGAGGAGATCAGGCGGGTGGTGACGGTCTTCCGCGAGCTGCGGGCCGGCCTCACCGTGGACGGCCAGACGAAGGTCAAGACCCCGAGCGGCACCCTCTCCACCGCCGAGGCGATCTCGGTGGTGACCAACGGCCTGGCCCTGGCCACCCACTTCGGCGACGGTGTGCTGCGCGCCGGGGACGTGACGGCCGGCATCCTCGGCGCGGTCGTCCGCGACCCGGTGGCGGACCGGGCGGTGTGGCGCGAGTACGTCGAAGGGGTGGTGCGCGAGCGCGACGGCTGGAAGGACTTCTACCGCGCGGCCCGCGAGGTGGGGGAGGGAGTGAGCGGAGCGAGCGAACCGTCGAGAGGTGCCGGTTGTGCCGT
>NZ_JBSFGK010000081.1:0-23736 GCF_053596495.1 Kitasatospora sp. NPDC001683 | reverse complement strand
CGTCGCACCTGCCGAGCGGAGCGAGGTGGGGGAGTGAGTGAGCGGAGCGAGCGAACCGTCGAGAGGTGCCGATTGTGCGTCGCACCTGCCGAGCGGAGCGAGGTGGGGGAGTGAGTGAGCGGAGCGAGCGAACCGTCGAGAGGTGCCGATTGTGCGTCGCACCTGCCGAGCGAAGCGAGGTGGGGGCATGACGAACGCCGAGGTCGCCCTGCTGGGCATCCGGCACCACGGCCCCGGCTCGGCCCGGGCGGTGGCCGCCGCGCTGGCGCAGTGGCAGCCGGACGCGGTGCTGATCGAGGGCCCGGCGGAGGCCGAGGCCGTCGTCCACCTCGCCGCCGAGAAGGACCTGGTGCCGCCGGTCGCCCTGCTCGCCCACGCGGTGGACGACCCGGCGAAGGCCGCGTTCTGGCCGTACGCCGAGTTCTCCCCGGAGTGGGTGGCGATCCGCCACGCCGTGGACCACGACCTGCCGGTCCGCTTCATCGACCTGCCCGCCGGGTACGGCTTCGCGCCGTTCACGGACGGCGACGCCGACGGGGACGGGCCCGGCGAGCTGCCCGCCGACCCGCTGGCGCTGCTCGCCGAGGCCGCCGGACACGACGACCCGGAGCGCTGGTGGGAGGACGTGGTCGAGCACCGCGCCCCCGCCGCGGACGCGCTGGCGCCCTTCGCGGCCGTCGCCGAGGCGATGGGCGCGCTGCGCGCCGAGGGCCTCGGCGAGTCCCGCCGGGACCAGCTGCGCGAGGCCCACATGCGCCAGCAGATCCGGGCCGCCCGCCGCGCCGGGCACCGCCGGATCGCCGTGGTCTGCGGGGCCTTCCACGTCCCCGGGCTGGCGACGATGCCCACCGTCGCCCACGACCGGGCGCTGCTCGCCGCCCTGCCGAAGAAGGTGCGGGTGGACATCACCTGGATCCCGTGGACGCACCGCCGGCTCTCCCAGGCCACCGGTTACGGCGCGGGCATCCAGTCGCCCGGCTGGTACCACCACCTGTTCACCACCGAGGGCGACCCGGTGCCGCGCTGGCTCACCCGGGCCGCCGAGCTGCTGCGCGCCGCGGACCACCCGGTCTCCTCGGCCCACGTGATCGAGGCGGTCCGGCTCGCCGAGACCCTGGCCGCGCTGCGCGGCCGCCCGCTCGCCGGGCTGACCGAGACCCTGGACGCCGTCCGCGCGGTGCTCTGCGAGGGCTCGGACGTCGCCCTGGAACTCGTCCGGGAGCGCCTGGTGGTGGGCGACGCGCTCGGCGAAGTCCCGGACGCCGCACCGGCCGTGCCGCTGCAGCGCGACCTCGCCCGACTGCAGCGCTCGCTGCGACTCAAGCCTGCGGCGGCGCCCCGGGAGCTGGACCTCGACCTGCGCAAGGACACCGACGCGGCCCGCTCCCGGCTGCTGCACCGGCTGCGGCTGCTGGGCGTCGAGTGGGGCGTGCCGGCCAGCTCCTCGGTCAACTCCACCGGGACGTTCCGGGAGAGCTGGCGGCTGTGCTGGCAGCCCGAGTTCGCGGTCCGGATCGCCGAGGCCGCCCAGTGGGGCACCACGGTCGAGGAGGCCGCCGTCAACAAGGCGGTCGGCACCGCCGGGGCCGCCGTCGAACTCGCCGAGCTGACCGGCCTGGTGGAGACCTGCCTGCTGGCCGGGCTGTCCGGCGCGCTGCCCGCGGTGATGCGGGTGCTGGCCGACTGCGCGGCCCTGGACACCGATGTCGCGCACCTGGCGGGCGCGCTGCCCGCGCTGGTCCGCGCGCTGCGCTACGGCGACGTGCGCGGCACCGACCACGAGGCGCTGGCCGGGGCCGCGGCGGGCCTGGCCGAGCGGGTCTGCGTCGGACTGCCGCCCGCCTGCGTCGGGTTGGACGCCGAGAGCGCGGCGGCGATGCGCGCCCGGATCGACGAGGTGCACGGCGCGATCGCCCTGCTCGACCCGGAAACCGCCACCGGCACCGCCCCCGGCACCGCCACCGGCGCCGACAGCGCCACCGACGCCGACGGCCTGGCCGACCGCTGGGCCGCCGCCCTGCGCTCACTGGCCCGCCGCGAGCCCACCGGCGGACCGGCCACCGGCGCCCCCGGCCTGCTGCGCGGCCGCGCCGTCCGGCTGCTGCTGGACGACGGCCGGCTGGATTCCGAGGAGGCCGGCCGACGGCTGCGGCTGGTGCTCTCCGTCGCCAACGCCCCGGCCGACGCGGCCGGTTGGGTCGAGGGCTTCCTCACCGGCGGCGGCGCCCTGCTGCTGCACGACCCCCGGCTGCTCGCCCTGCTGGACGAGTGGCTCGGCGGGGTCAGTGACGAGGTGTTCACCGACGTGCTGCCGCTGCTGCGGCGCACCTTCGCCGGGCTGGAGGCGGGCGTGCGCACCACCATCGGCGGCCGGGTCGCGGCCGGCCCGCTCGGCGCGGCCCCGGCGGCGCCCGAGGCAGCCCGCGAACTCGACCGGGACCGCGCCGACTCCGTCGTCCCGGTGCTGGCCCTGCTGCTCGGCGTCCGCCCGAAGATCCCCCGCCAGGCCGTCGGCCGCAACACCTGACCCCAGCCGAATGACCCCAGCCGAATGACTACAGCCGAATGACCCCGGTCGAAGGAGAGGACGAGATGGCGACCACGACCGACGAACGGCTGCGCCGCTGGCGCCTGGTGCTCGGCGGCGAGGCCGACGGCACCGGCTGCACCCTGCGCGGCCGGGACGCCGCGATGGACGGCGCCCTCGCCGCGCTCTACCGCGGGGCCCCCGAGGAGGGCGCCCGGACGGCCCGCGGCGGCCGGCGCGGCGCCGGGCTCGGCGGCTCGGCCCCGCAGGTGGCCCGCTGGCTGGGCGACATCCGCGAGTACTTCCCGTCCACCGTCGTCCAGCTGATGCAGCAGGACGCGATCACCCGGCTCGGCCTGGACCGGCTGCTGCTGGAGCCGGAGATGCTGGCGGCCGTGGAGCCGGACGTGCACCTGGTCGGCACCCTGCTGTCGCTCAAGCACGCGCTGCCGGAGACCACCCGGGAGTCCGCCCGGGCCGTGGTCGGCAAGGTGGTCGCCGATCTGGAGCGCCGGCTCGCCGACCGGACCAGGGCCACCGTGGGCGGCGCCCTCGACCGCAGCGCCCGGGTGAACCGGCCGCGCCACCGGGACATCGACTGGGACCGCACGATCCGGGCCAACCTGAAGAACTACCTGCCCGAGCACGGCACCGTCGTGCCCGAGCGCCTGGTCGGCTACGCGCGCGCCCAGCGCGCGGTGAAGAAGGACGTCATCCTCTGCGTCGACCAGTCCGGCTCGATGGCGCCCTCGGTCGTCCACTCCGCGGTGTTCGGCGCGGTGCTCTCCTCGATGCGCACCCTGGACACCCGGCTGGTCGTCTTCGACACCTCGGTGGTCGACCTCACCGAGCAGCTCACCGACCCGGTGGACGTGCTGTTCGCCACCCAGCTCGGCGGCGGCACCGACATCAACCGGGCGCTCGCCTACTGCCAGTCGAAGATCACCCGGCCGTCCGAGACCGTCGTGGTGCTGATCAGCGACCTGTACGAGGGCGGCATCCGGGACGGCATGCTGCGGCGGGTCGCCGAGATGAAGGCGGCCGGCGTCCAGTTCATCGCCCTGCTCGCGCTCTCGGACGAGGGTGCGCCGGCCTACGACCACTCCCATGCCGCCGCCCTGGCCGCGCTCGGCGCCCCGGCCTTCGCCTGCACCCCGGACGCCTTCCCGGAGATCATGGCGGCGGCGATCGAGAAGCGTCCGATCCCGCGGCACCTGGTCAAGGGGGCTGATCAGGGGGACGGACAACCTCACTCGAACGTGTGAATCACTCGATCGCTGGACCGCGGGCCCCGTCCGGCGCCGCCGGGTAGATCTGTGACGGTTCTCACCCAAGTCGGGCAGGCCCCGGGCGGAACACGCCCGTCCCACGGGGATAACCTGCCAGACGGACGTGACGCGCGTGTTGATTGACGTGTGCGCCCGTGGCTGTGTGGGCCGCAAGGCCGTACCTCTGCGTACCCGCACCGCCCCGACGACCCGCAGCGAAGATCCTGCCGTGGCACGCTCGTAGAGACACAATCCGCGACCACGAACAAGGACAAACACGTGGACCTGTTCGAGTACCAGGCGAGGGACCTCTTCGCCAAGCACGGCGTGCCCGTGCTTGACGGCGATGTCATCGAGACCGCCGCAGACGCTGCCGCCATCGCGGAGCGCTTCGGCGGCCGTGCCGTCGTCAAGGCTCAGGTGAAGGTGGGTGGCCGAGGCAAGGCCGGTGGCGTCAAGCTCGCCGCCGACCCGGCCGACGCCGTCGCCAAGGCCGAGCAGATCCTCGGCATGGACATCAAGGGCCACACCGTTCACAAGGTGATGCTGGCCCAGACCGCGGACATCAAGGACGAGTACTACGTCTCGTTCCTGCTGGACCGCACCAACCGCACCTTCCTGGCCATGGCCAGCGTCGAGGGCGGCGTGGAGATCGAGGTCGTCGCCGAGCAGAACCCCGACGCGCTCGCCAAGATCCCGGTCGACGCCAACGAGGGCTGCACCCCGGAGAAGGCCGCCGAGATCGTCGCCGCGGCGAAGTTCCCGGCCGAGGTCGCCGACCAGGTCGCCGACGTCCTGCAGAAGCTGTGGAAGGTCTTCATCGCCGAGGACGCCCTCCTCGTCGAGGTCAACCCGCTGATCAAGTCCGGCGACGGCAAGATCATCGCGCTCGACGGCAAGGTCTCCCTGGACGAGAACGCCGACTTCCGCCAGCCCGAGCACGAGGCGCTGGAGGACAAGGCCGCCGCCAACCCGCTCGAGGCCGCCGCCAAGGCCAAGGGCCTGAACTACGTCAAGCTCGACGGCCAGGTCGGCATCATCGGCAACGGCGCGGGCCTCGTCATGAGCACCCTCGACGTGGTCGCCTACGCCGGTGAGAAGCACGGCGGCGTCAAGCCCGCCAACTTCCTCGACATCGGTGGCGGCGCCTCCGCCGAGGTCATGGCGAACGGCCTGGAGATCATCCTCGGCGACCCCGACGTCAAGTCGGTCTTCGTCAACGTCTTCGGCGGCATCACCGCCTGTGACGCGGTCGCCAACGGCATCGTGCAGGCCCTGGAGCTCCTCGCGAGCAAGGGCGAGAACGTCACCAAGCCGCTGGTCGTCCGCCTGGACGGCAACAACGCGGAGCTGGGTCGCAAGATCCTCGACGACGCCAACCACCCGCTGGTCCAGCGCGTGGACACCATGGACGGTGCGGCCGACCGCGCCGCCGAGCTGGCCAACAAGTAAGGAAGGGGACTTAACACCATGGCTATCTTCCTTACCAAGGACAGCAAGGTCATCGTCCAGGGCATGACCGGCGCCGAGGGCATGAAGCACACCCGCCGCATGCTCGCCTCCGGCACCCAGATCGTCGGCGGTGTCAACCCGCGCAAGGCCGGTACCACGGTCGACGTCGACGGCACCGAGATCCCGGTCTTCGGCTCCGTCGCCGAGGCCATGGAGAAGACCGGCGCCGACGTCTCCGTCCTCTTCGTGCCGCCGGCGTTCACCAAGGCCGCCGTCATCGAGGCCATCGACGCCGAGATCCCGCTGGCCGTCGTCATCACCGAGGGCGTCCCGGTGCACGACACCGCCGCCTTCTGGGCGTACGCCGGTTCGAAGGGCAACAAGACCCGGATCATCGGCCCGAACTGCCCCGGCCTGATCAGCCCCGGACAGTCGAACGCCGGCATCATCCCGGCCGACATCACCAGCTCCGGCAAGATCGGTCTGGTCTCGAAGTCCGGCACCCTGACCTACCAGCTCATGTACGAGCTGCGCGACATCGGCTTCTCCTCGGCCGTGGGCATCGGCGGTGACCCGGTCATCGGGACCACCCACATCGACGCCCTCAAGGCCTTCCAGGAGGACCCGGAGACCGAGATCATCGTCATGATCGGTGAGATCGGCGGCGACGCCGAGGAGCGTGCCGCGGCCTACATCGCCGAGCACGTCACCAAGCCGGTCGTCGGCTACGTCGCGGGCTTCACCGCCCCCGAGGGCAAGACCATGGGCCACGCCGGCGCCATCGTCTCCGGCTCCTCGGGCACCGCCCAGGCGAAGAAGGAGGCCCTCGAGGCCGCCGGTGTCAAGGTCGGCAAGACGCCGTCCGAGACCGCCCGCCTGGCTCGCGAGATCATCGCCGGCTGACCCCGGTCACCCGCGCGGTGAGCGCCCCCGCCCTTCCCGGGCGGGGGCGCTCGCCGTTTCAGCTCGCCGTTTCAGCTCGGCGTCAGCTCGGCGCTTCGCTCGCGGTTTCAGCTCGGCGTTTCAGCGCCTGGGCCCCGCGACGCACGGCAGCGGGGACCACGCCGAGCAGGCCGCCGGATCCCGCTGCGGGGGCGGGGCCGTACCCCGGGCCGCCACCGGCAGCTGCCACCGGGCGATCGCCTGCGGCTGCGGGTCCGCCACCACCGCCTCCAACCCCGGCGTCGGACTGCACCACAGACTGCTGATGCCGTTCGGCGCCCCGCCCGGCCGCAACGGCACCCCCGGCTCCGCCACCTTCGCGGTCGGGGCCGGCACGCACAGCGCGGGCACCGGGTCATCCGGCCGCTGGAACAGCGCCGCCGGCCGCAGCCCCGCCAGCGTCGCCAGCGCCGCCCCACCCACCGCCGCCGTCAGCAGCACCGCCGCGCCCGTCCGGCTCGCCGTCCACAACCGGTGCCGGGCCCGCAACACCGGCACCGGCGCCCGGTGCGGCTGCGGACAACCCCGCACCGCGGCCCGGTGCAGCAGCCCGCTCAACCCGTCCGCGAAGCCCGGCGCCGCCGGATCCGGCCCCACCAGCTCCGGCACCCACTGCGCCAGCGCCGCCCGCGCCGCCCACACCCGCCCCTCCGCCGCCGCCCGCGTCGCCTCCACCTCCACCGCGATCGCCGCCGCCGGCAGCCCCAGCCCGTCGTGCAGCACCAGCGCCCGCCGCTGCGGCCGCGACAACCGCCGCAGCGCCTTCAGCAGTGCCTCGTCCCGGTCGGTCAGCCGGTCGTGGTCCGGCAGCACCGACTGCGCCTCGTCCGCCGGCCGCACCCGGATCCGCCGGTGCGGCAGCTTCCACACGTGCGCCCGCCGCGGCCCGCCCCGGTGCCACGGCGACAGCGCCAGCTCGCACGCCCGCACCCGCACCCAGCCCTCCGGATCCCCGGACCCGACCACCGCCCCCCAGTCCCGCCGCGCCTGCCCGAACGCCAGCCGCACACAGTGCACCGCCCGGTGCCGGCACGCCGTCAGCAGGAACACCTGCTGCACCAGCCTGGTGTGCGCGGCCTCGTACAGCTCCTCGAAGTCCTCCGACAGGTCCCGCCCGTTCCCCGCCTCGGTGAGCGCCAGACTGATCCGCTCCCGGGGATCGGCGCCCGCCGGGGCGGCGGGTACGTCCCGCCCGCTCCCGGCCCAGGTGGGCGAGGGCTCGCGCCCGGCCTGGGCGGGCGTCCCGGGTTCGGTGGGGAGGTCCCGTCCGGTGGTGGTGCGCTGGTCAGCCGGGGCGACGGGTACGTCCTGTCCGGTGGCGGTGCGCTGGTCGGCGGGAACGTACTGTCCGTTCCCGGCCCGAGCGGCGGCGAGCTCGTCGGCGGGGGTGGGCGAGGGCTTGCGCCCGGCCTGGGCCGGCGTCTCGGTCCCCGTGGAGACGTCCCACCCTGGGGTGGGCGAGGGCTTCTGCCCGGTCTTGGTCGGTGTCCCGGTCCCGGTGGGGATGCCTCGTCCGGAGGCGGTGCGCTCGTCGGCGGGGGCCGGCGGTGGCTTGTGCCCGCTGCCGGTTCGAGCGGATGCCGCATGGTGGTCGGACGGTGCCTTCCGCATGGCTCCGCCTCGATCGGCCGGGGCGCTGGCTGCGTCCTCCCCGCGACCGGACCGGGCGGAGGTGGCGCGGTGGCTGGTGGGAGCTGACGGCGCGTTCCGCGCGGCATCCGATCGCTCGGAGGCCGCACGGCGGTCGGCCGGGGCGGCGGGCACGTCCTGCTGCGGGGCGGGCCGCTGCTTCCCGTGTGCGGTGGACGCGGGGGCCTGCTCCGGATCAGTGGGCGCCACCGGGCCCCGCCCCGGTCCCGGACTACCGGCGGAAGGCGACCGCCTGCCTCCGGCCGTTGCCGAGGTACCCGTCGTGCTCTTCGCGTGGGCTTCACCGGTCCGCCTGCCGTCGGATCCCGGCTGCCGTTCGACCGCCACCGCCGCGGACACCTGCGGCTCATGCGCGCGGTCCGCGGACGGTCGGCTCCGGCCCGTGCCCGCCGGGTGGATGGCGGGCGTCGCCTGCCCGGCGTCGCGCCGGCCTCCAGCCGCTGCCGCGGAACGCGCCGGGCCCCCGAGCTGCGGCCGGGAGGGCTCGGTTGCTCCCGTGCGGCCGGTCGCGGGCGTCGCCGGGGAGGCGGTTGCCACCGAGGGCGCCCCGGGCAGGTGGTTGCCCGGCCTGCCGGAGCTCGGCTGCTCCGCCCGCACCTTCGACGCGGTTGCCTGCGGCCCCCGGGCCCGGCCGGTCGAGGACCGCCCGCCGTCGGTGGCCACCGGAGGGTGTTTCGCGTCGCCGCCGCGTGTGGCCGCCCGGTGCCCGCCGCCCGCCGGCGCGGTGGCCGCGCCGGTCCGCGGGGCCTCGGCGGCCGTTCCGGCGTGGGCCGGGGCGTTCCCGGTCGGGTGACCGGGGCGGGCGGTGGGGGACGGGATGTCGGGTTCCCCTGGGGCCGGGGCGGTCTGTGGCATGCCGCTGCGTTCCCCCGGGGCTGTGGGGGCCACTCGCGTGCGGTTGGTGCCGGCGGAGCCGGCGGGGGGTGCGGTTCTGAGGAGGGCGATGGCGGCGGCTTCGGTGGGGCAGCCGAGTTTGCGCAGGGCGCGGTGGAGATAGCTGCGGGCGGTCGTGGGAGCGACGCCGAGGGCGGCGGCGGTGTGGTCGAGGCCGTGCCCGGCGGTGAGGTGGGCGAGGGCCTGGGCCTCACGGGGAGTCAGCTTCCGCAGCGGGTCGGGGGTGCGGGTGGATGGCGTGGTCATCAGACGCTCCGGGCCGGGGAGGCGACGGCTTGGGGGCAGGGTCTGAAAAGGCGCATAAGCCAATAATCTGGGACACGGCGGCGGTTTGCCGGTTCACGGAGCATGGCGAGTCGCCTTGGCACCATGAGGCGCATGACGCAGCTGATGGGTCGTCCGATCCTGGAAGTGCCGGGCGAATTGGGTGGGCGCCCCGCGCTGGCGGACCTGTTGGCGGGGGTGCGGACGGCGCTGGTCGGTCTGGCGGTGGTCGGGGTGCCGGTGCTCGGGCTCTGGGTGGCGACGCCGTACGCCGACTCGGACGCGGCTAGTGCGACCCGGCTGGCAGGTGCGCTCTGGTTGCTCGGGCACGGCGCGCCGGTGCTGCGCGGCGGCGCCGACGCCCCGCTGACCGTCACCCCGCTGCTGCTCGGGATCCTGGCGGTGGTGCGGCTGTACCGGGCGGCCGCCGGGGTGGCGGCGCGGCACGGGCTGCGGTCGCGCTGGGGCGGCCCGGTGGCGCTGTGGGCGGGGTACTGCGCGGTGGCGGTCGCGGTGGCGCTGCACTGCACGGGTGCGGGGCTGTTCCGCAGCCGGGTGCTGCCGGACCTGTTGGTGGTGGGTCTGCTCGCCGGACTGTCGACGGCCGCGGGTGTCCGGTCCGTCCGGTCCGTCCGGTCGGACGGTGCCGAGCGCGAGCCGTTGCTCGACCGGCTCCCGCCGGGCTGGCGGCCGGCCGGTGGCACACCCGTGGTGGGCCGGGCCGCCGGTGCGGCCGGGGCGGGCCTGGTCGCGGCGGGCGGGCTGCTGGTGGCGGTGGCGGCGCTGCTGGACGCGGCGGCCGGCGGTGGGCGCGGGATGGCGCTGCTCGGGCGCGGGCCCGCGGCGCTGCTGGGGCTGCTGCTGCTCACCGTGGTGCTGCTGCCGAACGCGGTGCTGTGGGGTGCGGCGTACGCGCTGGGCCCGGGGTTCGAGGTCGGCACCGGGACACTGGTGTCGCCGGGACGTACGGGGCTCGGCCAGGTGCCGGAGTTCCCGCTGTTCGCCCTGCTGCCCCAGGAGGGCCCGGGTGGCTGGCGGCTGGCGGCGCTGCTGCTGCCGGTGCTGGCGGGGCTGGTGCCCGCGGTCCTGCTGGGCCGCGCGGCGGCGGGCCGCCGTTCCCCGGCAGGTGACGCCAAACCCTGGTCGTCCGCCGCGACGGTGACGGCGGCGCTGGCGGCCGCGCTGCTGCTCGGCGCCGGGGCGACGGTGCTGGGCTGGCTGTCGGGCGGTGCGCTGGCGGCCGAGCGGATGGCCCGGCTTGGGCCGGTGCCGTGGTGGACGGGCCTGGCGGCGGCGGGCTGGCTCGCCGTGGTGGCGGTACCGGGCGCCCTGCTGGTCCGCCACCACGCGGTCGGCCCGGCGGGCGTCGAGTACGCCGACGACCTCGAGTACCCGGACGACCTCGAGTACGCCGTCGGCGCCGAGTACGCGTTCGGTGTCGAGGGTGTGGCCGATGCCGCGAGCCCGGCGCCCGGGCAGGGCGTGTACGCCCGGCTCACGATCCGGATGCGCCGGAGCGCGCTGGAGCTGCGCGCCCGTACGTACGCCCTCGTGCTGCGACTGTCCGGTCAGCGCCCCACCGACCGGACCGGCTGACCGAACCCGTCTACTCCGCGTTCCCGGTGAAGTCCACGTACCACTGCGGCGCGTACCGCTCGCAGTTCTCGGCGCCGACGCTGGTCAGCGAGTCCCGCACGCAGGTGACGTAGTCCCGGTAGTAGTACCCCAGCCCGATCACCGAGGTGGCGACCACGACGGTCATCGCGCCGGTGAGGATCCCGGCGAGCGCGGCCGGGGTGAGCGGGTTCGGCGCGGGGATCCCGGCCCCGGCCGCCGCGGCGGGCCGCTTGGCCCGCAGCGCGCCGATGCCCCAGACGATGCCGAGCACCCCGACCAGCAACGCGATCCAGTGGAAGCCGGCGAACAGGCAGACCAGCGCGAAGGGCCCCGCCAGCGCGGCGTTGCGGGCCTTGCGGTGGATCGGGTCGGTCGGGTCGAGCCGGGGCGGCTGCGGGGCTTGCGGGCCCCGGCCGGGACGGCCGTCGCCGAGGCCCTGACCCCACGGCGGCGGGAACCGCGGCCGGTCGCCGCCCTGACCGCCACCGCCCTGGCCGCCGCCGTCGCCGTCGGGCCCCTGGCCGGGCCAGGGGCTGCGCGGCCGCCACGGCTGGTCCGGGGCGTCCGCCGGCGGCGGCGCGAAGGGGTTGCGCTCGTCGGTCTCGTCGCCGCTGCTCATGGGTTCAGCCGTTCCTTCTCGGTCGGGGCTCGGTCGTCTGATTCGGTGGTCTGGCTCGGTCGGAGGATGTCGCGTCGGAGGGTCTCGGGTCGGAGCGGTCTCCCGCGCCCCCAATGATCCCGCAAGCGTTCGAGGGCCCGGCGGGGGCCTGCCCGCACCCGTACGGGCCGTGCGCAACTCCGGTGCGGCGGGCCCGAGGAGATCCCCGTCTCAACTACGCGCGTAGCGCCGCCGGGAGGGTGCGGGGGCCCTTCGACCAGCCGTTATCGTGGTGACGGTCAGCAGCTCAGATAGGTTCCCCGGGGCCCGCGTCGCGGCGGGTTCTCCCGGTGTTCCGCTTCGCTCGACCTGCCGTTCGTAGTGGCCCCACCGCCGGTGGACGTACCAGCGGGCGGCGCCCGACCTACGGAGAATCGCGCAGTGGCCGCCGCCCCCGCTCAGCTCTTCCCGCCCCGTACGCCCGGACCGGCCCGCCTGGTGGTGCTGGTCTCCGGCTCCGGCACCAACCTGCAGGCGCTGATCGACGCCGTCGCCGACCCGGCCTACGGCGCCGAGATCGTGGCCGTGGGCGCGGACCGCGACGGCATCGCCGGCCTGGAGCGCGCCGAGACCGCGGGCCTGCCGACCTTCGTCCACCGGCTGAAGGACTTCGCGGACCGCGACGACTGGGACCGCGCGCTGACCGCCTCCGTCACCGCCCACCAGCCGGACCTGGTGGTCACGGCCGGCTTCATGAAGATCCTCGGCCCCGAGTTCATCGCGGCCTTCGGCGGGCGGATCGTCAACACCCACCCCGCACTGCTGCCCGCCTTCCCCGGCGCCCACGGCGTCACCGACGCGCTCGCGTACGGGGTGAAGGTCACCGGCTGCACCGTCCACCTGGTCGACTCCGGTGTGGACACCGGGCCGATCATCGCGCAGGGCGTCGTCGAGGTCGTCGACGCCGACCACGCCGATGGCGGCGAAGCGCTGCACGAGCGCATCAAGACTGTCGAGCGCAAGCTGCTCGTCGACGTCGTGGGCCGGCTGGCCCGCGAAGGTCACCGCATCGAGGACCGAAAGGTATGGATTCCGGCACATGAGTGAGCGGAGCGAACGAATCATCGAGAAGGGTGCCTGGCGCGCAGCGCCCGCCGAGCGCAGCGAGGTGGGAGCATGAGTGCCAGCTCCACCACGCCCCCCGTTTCGGAGAACATCCGCCCGATCCGTCGCGCGCTGATCAGCGTGTACGACAAGACCGGTCTGGAGGAGCTGGCCCAGGGCCTGCACGCCGCCGGGGTCGCCATCGTCTCCACCGGCTCCACCGCCGGCCGGATCGCCGCCGCCGGCGTCCCGGTGACCGAGGTCTCCGAGCTGACCGGCTTCCCGGAGTGCCTGGACGGGCGCGTGAAGACGCTGCACCCCCGCGTGCACGCCGGCGTGCTCGCCGACCTGCGCCTGGAGTCGCACCGCGCGCAGCTGGCCGAGCTCGGCGTCGAGCCGTTCGACCTGGTCGTGGTGAACCTCTACCCGTTCAAGGCCACCGTCGCCTCGGGCGCCACCCCGGACGAGTGCGTCGAGCAGATCGACATCGGCGGCCCGAGCATGGTCCGCGCCGCCGCCAAGAACCACCCGTCGGTGGCCGTGGTCGTCGACCCGGCCCGCTACGACGACGTGCTGACGGCCGTCCGCGAGGGCGGCTTCGACCTGGCCACCCGCAAGCGCCTGGCCGGTGCCGCGTTCGCCCACACCGCCGCCTACGACGTGGCCGTGGCCTCCTGGTTCGAGGCCGGCTACGCCCCCAGCGACGAGCGCTTCCCCGAGTTCCTCGGCGCCACCTGGGAGCGCCAGAACGTGCTGCGCTACGGCGAGAACCCCCACCAGGGCGCCGCACTGTACACGGACGGCACTGGCGGCCTGGCCGGCGCGCAGCAGCTGCACGGCAAGGAGATGTCGTACAACAACTACGTCGACACCGACGCCGCCCGCCGCGCCGCGTACGACCACGCCGAGCCGGCCGTCGCGATCATCAAGCACGCCAACCCGTGCGGCATCGCGACCGGCGCCGACGTCGTCGAGGCGCACCGCAAGGCGCACGAGTGCGACCCGGTCTCCGCGTACGGCGGCGTGATCGCGGTCAACCGCCCGGTCACCGTCGAGCTGGCCGAGCAGATCGCCCCGATCTTCACCGAGGTCGTCGTGGCCCCCGGCTACGAGGACGGCGCGGTCGAGGTGCTGGCCCGCAAGAAGAACATCCGGGTGCTGGTCGCCCCCGAGGCCCCCGCCAACCGCCAGGAGGTGCGCCCGATCTCCGGCGGCGTGCTGCTCCAGGACGCCGACCGGGTGCAGGCCGAGGGCGACGACCCGGCGAACTGGACGCTGGCCACCGGCGAGGGGCTCTCCGCGGCCGAGCTGGCCGAGCTGGCCTTCGCCTGGCGGGCCTGCCGGGCCGTCAAGTCCAACGCGATCCTGCTGGCCAAGAACGGCGCCTCGGTCGGCGTCGGCATGGGCCAGGTCAACCGGGTCGACTCCTGCAAGCTCGCGGTCGAGCGGGCCGGCGAGCGGGCCAAGGGCTCGTACGCCGCCTCGGACGCCTTCTTCCCGTTCCCGGACGGCCCGGAGATCCTGATCGCCGCCGGCGTGAAGGCGATCGTCCAGCCGGGCGGTTCGATCCGTGACGAGCTGGTCATCGAGGCGGCCGAGAAGGCCGGCGTGACGATGTACTTCACCGGCGCGCGCCACTTCTTCCACTGAGTTCCCCAGTGGTACGAAGCGGCCCGGCCCCCTCCGAGGAGGGAGCCGGGCCGCTTCGCCGTGTCCGTGCCGTTCGGTCAGTACCGCGGCCGGTTGAACCAGTTGACGCCGTCCCGTACGCACATCGCGACGATCCAGACGATGCAGATCGCGATCCACAGCCCGCTGAAGACCATGGCGAAGCCGGCGCCCTGGGCCGCCGCCTGGGTATCCCCGGTCGCCTGGGTGCTCCCGGTGATCGCGCCGAACATCAGGAACAAGCCGATCAGCAGGGCGATCGAGCCGTACACGATGGTGGTGATCCGGGTGGCGTTGCCGCCACGGCCGAACTTCACCCCGACCGTGATGGAGAGCACCGAGGCGAGGAGGAACACGATCCCGAGGACCAGCGCGACGCCTGCGGTCGCGTTGAAGATCGCGTTGGCGCTGCTTGAGCTGTACGTGTCGGCGGCCTTCTTGGCACCCGCGGCCCCGATCATGAGACCGATCGTGATGAGAATCTGCACACCGCCGACGATGAACAGCAGCACCCGGGCGGTCATCACCAGGCCCGGCATGGCCTGCGGCACGGCCGGCGCGTAGCCGTAGGCCGGGGCGGCCGGCTGCGGGTAGCCGTAGCCCGGAGCCGCCGGCGGCGCCTGCTGCGGGTAGCCGTAGCCGGGGGCCTGCGGCTGGCCGTACGGGTTGTTCGGGTCGGGCGGGTAACTCATGGATGCCTCCGGGCAGTTACGGGGACGCGGGGACGGGGCGGCGGAGGACCCGGTTGCGGTCGGCGGGTCGGGCACGGTGACAGCCCGGCGGCGGTGACGGGCGCGGCCGGCTCAGTGCTGTGACGAGCGGGTGATCGGACGGCGGGACGGGCACGGCGCGGTGAGGACCGCGCCGTGGCGGTCGGGCTGTGCGGTCTGCTGTGGTCGGATCACTGGCTCTTTCCCCCGGGTACGCCCCGCCGCGGGAGCCGTCGGCCCGTCACCGGGCCGGGTCGCGGCAGGGAATGCCCGCATATCGTCATCCGGACGGCAGTACGCTGTCCAGCCGGTTGTGGGCGCCAGGTCAAGACTGTGGCGCAACCGCAACGTGGTGCGGACCTTCCGTACCCGTCCCGCTCGTCGGGCGGCCCCGGTACGGAGGCCGGTCGCGATCCGGGAGAATGGGGTCATGACTGCCCAGATTCTCGATGGCAAGGCCACCGCCGCCGCGATCAAGTCCGAACTCGCCGCCCGCGTAGCGGCCCTCAAGGCGAAGGGCGTCACGCCCGGCCTCGGTACCGTCCTGGTCGGCGACGACCCGGGCAGCCGCTGGTACGTCAACGGGAAGCACAAGGACTGCGCCGAGGTCGGCATCGCCTCGATCCAGCGCGAGCTGCCCGCGACCGCCACCCAGGAGGACGTCGAGAACGTCGTCCGCGAGCTCAACGCCGACCCGGCCTGCACCGGCTACATCGTCCAGCTGCCGCTGCCCAAGGGCCTGGACCAGAACCCGGTCCTGGAGCTGATGGACCCGGACAAGGACGCCGACGGCCTGCACCCGACCTCGCTCGGCCGCCTGGCGCTGGGCATCGAGGGCCCGCTGCCGTGCACCCCGCTGGGCATCGTCGAGCTGCTGCGCCGGCACGACGTGGAGATCGACGGCGCCGAGGTGGTCGTGGTCGGCCGCGGCATCACCGTCGGCCGTTCGATCGGCCTGCTGCTGACCCGCCGCAGCGAGAACGCCACCGTCACCCTGTGCCACACCGGCACCCGGGACCTCGGTGCCCACCTGCGCAAGGCCGACATCATCGTGGCCGCCGCGGGCGTGCCGCACCTGGTCAAGCCGGAGGACGTCAAGCCGGGCGCCGCGGTGCTGGACGTCGGCGTCAGCCGCAGCGAGGGCAAGATCGTCGGCGACGTGCACCCGGGCGTGGCCGAGGTGGCCGGCTGGATCTCCCCCAACCCCGGCGGCGTGGGCCCGATGACCCGCGCGATGCTGCTCAACAACATCGTCGAGGCGGCCGAGCGCCGCGCCGGCGTCTGATCCCCGAGGGACGGCGAGCATGACTGAACCGCGACCGGCGCGGTCCCGGCGAAGGCCGGTCAAGACCACCGGCACCCTGCCGCCCGAGGGCGCCGCCCCGGCGCTCGGGCGCGACCACGCCCTGCCGGTCCGGCAGTGGCCGATAACGCTGGTCCTGTCGGTGGTCGGCGCCGGCCTCGCGGTCACCTGGTTCGCCGACTTCAAGGACGGTTTCAAGTACGGGCTGCTGATCCTCGGCACCGGGGTGCTGCTCGGCGCGGTGCTGCGGCTGGTGCTGCCCGAGGTCGGGATGCTGGCGGTGCGCAGCCGCTTCACCGACGTGATCGTGCTGACCTTCCTGGGTGCCTCGATCGTGCTGCTGACCCTGGTCGCGCAGCCGAACCCGTGGCTGGAGTTCCCGTTGCTGGACAACATCGGCCAGCTGATCGGCCGGCCCAAGCACTGAGTCGCCGACCCCCTCCGCGGCCCCGTTCCCGTGGCCCCGCCCGGAAGCCGAGCCCCGGGCGGGGCCACGGTGCGTCTGTGACGCATCTGCCACGCCCGCACACGCGGCGTAGGCTTCCCTTTGCGATAACCTGACGCCGGTCTCTCGATGTCGAGAGATCATCCTGGCTCCAGTGCCGGTGTGCCTGGGGCACCTGGCGATTTGCTGGAGAAGGTAGAAATGACCCGCACCCCCGTCAACGTCACCATCACCGGAGCCGCCGGCCAGATCGGCTACGCGCTGCTCTTCCGCATCGCCTCGGGCCACCTGCTCGGTGCCGACGTGCCGGTGAACCTGCGCCTCCTGGAGATCCCGCAGGGCCTCAAGGCCGCCGAGGGCACCGCGATGGAGCTCGTCGACTGCGCCTTCCCGCTGCTGCGGGACATCAAGATCACCGACAACCCGAACGAGGCCTTCGACGGCGCCAACGTCGCGCTGCTGGTCGGCGCCCGTCCGCGCACCGCCGGCATGGAGCGCGGCGACCTGCTGCAGGCCAACGGCGGCATCTTCGGCCCGCAGGGCAAGGCCATCAACGACCACGCCGCGGACGACATCAAGGTCTTGGTCGTCGGCAACCCGGCCAACACCAACGCCCTGATCGCCCAGCGCAACGCCCCGGACGTCCCGGCCGAGCGCTTCACCGCGATGACCCGTCTGGACCACAACCGCGCGGTCGGCCAGCTGTCCGCCAAGACCGGCGCCCTGGTCTCCGACATCAAGCGCGTCACCATCTGGGGCAACCACTCCGCGACCCAGTACCCGGACATCTTCCAGGCCGAGGTCGCCGGCAAGCCGGCCTTCGAGGCCGTCGGCAGCGACCAGGCCTGGCTGGAGAACGACTTCATCCCGACCGTCGCCAAGCGCGGCGCCGCCATCATCGACGCCCGTGGCGCCTCCTCGGCCGCCTCGGCCGCCAACGCCGCCATCGACCACGTGTACACCTGGGTCAACGGCACCGCCGAGGGCGACTGGACCTCCATGGGTGTCGTCTCCGACGGCTCCTACGGCGTCCCGGCCGGCCTGATCTCCTCCTTCCCGGTCACCACCAAGGACGGCAAGTTCGAGATCGTCCAGGGCCTGGAGATCTCCGACTTCTCCCGCGCCCGCATCGACGCCTCGGTCAAGGAGCTGACCGAGGAGCGCGACGCGGTCCAGGAGCTGGGCCTCATCTGAGCCCCGCCCTCGCGGCCTTCCCGACGGCCCGCCCCTCCCGAACCCGGGAGGCGGCGGGCCGTCGCCGTACCCGGCCCTCGTCCGGGCCCGTCGCCGGGCCCAACCCCGCGCCGCCGCTTCCGGCTCCCGTCCGCCCCCGCCGCCTACACTGGCCCGCTGTGAACGAAACCCTCGGGGATGCCGCGCTCGTCCTCGTCTTCATCCTGCTGGGCGGGCTGTTCAACGTCGCCGAGATCTCGCTGATCTCGCTGCGCGAGGGCCAGATCCGGGCGCTGGAGGCACGCGGCACCCGGCGCTCGGCCCGGGCCGCGCACCTGGCCGCCGACCCCAACCGCTTCCTGGCCGCCGTCCAGGTCGGCGTGACCTGCATGGGCTTCCTGTCCGCCGCCTTCGGCGCCGACACGCTGTCCGGCAAGGTCGCCCCGCTGTTCGTGGAGGCGGGGCTGTCCCAGGGGATGGCGGACGCGGTCGCCCTGGTCGGGCTCACCCTGGTGATCAGCTACGTCTCGCTGGTGCTCGGCGAGCTCACCCCCAAGCGGATCGGCCTGCAGCGCGCCGAGTCCATCGCGGTGGTCGCCGCCCCCGTGGTGGACGTGATGTCGGTGGCGCTGCGCCCGGTGATCTGGCTGCTCGGCCACTCCACCAACCTGATGGTCCGGCTGTTCGGCGGCGACCCGGCGGCCGGGCGCGGCTCGATGAGCTCCGAGGAGCTGCGCGGCCTGGTCGCCTCCAACACCGAACTGGGCAGCGACGAACGGGCGTTGATCGCGGACGTGTTCGCCGCCGGGGAGCGCCAGCTGCGCGAGGTGATGGTTCCGCGCACCGAGGTGACCTTCCTGGACGCGGAGCGCCCGCTGGCCGAGGTGCGGCACCAGGCCGAGACCTCGCCGCACTCCCGCTACCCGGTGGTCGAGGGCAGCGCCGACGCCGTGGTCGGCTTCGTCCACGTCCGGGACCTGTACGGCGCCCGCGGCGAGCAGGCCGTCAAGGTCCGTGACCTGGCCCGCCCGGTCAAGCTGCTGCCCGGCACCAAGCGGGTGCTGGAGGCGATGGGCGAGATGCGCCGGGAGGGCCACCACCTGGCCATCGTGGTGGACGAGTACGGCGGCACCGCCGGCATCGTCACCCTGGAGGACCTGGTCGAGGAGGTGATCGGCGAGATCCGGGACGAGTACGACCGGCCGGAGACCGCCCCCACCCGTCGGCTGGCCGGCGGCGGCATGGAACTGGACGGCCTGCTCAACCTCGGTGACTTCGAGGAGGAGACCGGCGTCGCCCTGCCCGAGGGCCCGTACGAGACGGTGGCCGGCTGTCTGGTCGCCTCGCTCGGCCGGCTGCCCCGGGACGGCGACCAGGCCCGGGTCCCGGTCGAGGGCGGCGGAGCGGTGCTGCTGACGGTGGCCAAGGTGGAGGGCCGGCGGATCGCCCGGGTCAGGGTGAGTGCGGTCACACCGGAGGAACCTGCTGGGGCGGAGGTTTCCTGAGCGACCGGGAGAACTGGAAGAATGGCCCGCATGGTCAACGCAGCGGTCACTGGTCCGGTCAAGGACCGACCCCGGGTGCTCTCCGGGATCCAGCCCACCTCCGGCTCGTTCCACCTCGGCAACTACCTGGGCGCGGTGCGCCAGTGGGTCGACCTGCAGACGGCGAACGACGCCTTCTACATGGTCGTCGACCTGCACGCGATCACCGTGCCGCAGGACCCGGTGACCCTGCGCCAGAACACCCGGATCTCCGCCGCCCAGCTGCTCGGCGCCGGCCTGGACCCGGAGCACTGCACCCTGTTCGTCCAGTCGCACGTGCCCGAGCACGCGCAGCTCGCCTGGGTGATGAACTGCCTCACCGGCTTCGGCGAGGCCTCCCGGATGACCCAGTTCAAGGACAAGTCCTCCCGGTACGGCGCCGAGAGCACCACCGTGGGCCTGTTCACCTACCCGATCCTGCAGATCGCGGACATCCTGCTCTACCAGGCGGACGCCGTCCCGGTCGGCGAGGACCAGCGCCAGCACGTGGAGATCACCCGCGACATCGCGGAGCGCTTCAACTCGCGCTACACCCCGACGTTCACGATCCCCAAGCCGTACATCCTCAAGGAGACGGCGAAGATCATGGACCTGCAGGACCCGGGCATCAAGATGAGCAAGTCGGCCTCCTCGCCCAAGGGCCTGGTCAGCCTGCTGGACGAGCCGAAGGTCAGCGCCAAGAAGTTCAAGAGCGCCGTCACCGACACCGACACCGTGGTCTCCTACGACGAGGAGCGGAAGCCGGGCGTCTCCAACCTGCTGCGGATCCACTCCGCGCTCAGCGGCCAGTCGGTCGAGCAACTGGTCGCGCACTTCGAGGGCAAGATGTACGGCGCCCTGAAGACCGAGCTGGCCGAGCTGTTCACCGAGTGGGTCGCCCCCTTCCAGGAGCGCACCAGCACCTTCCTGGACGACCCGGCCGAGCTGGACCGGGTGCTGGCGATCGGCGCCGAGAAGGCCCGCGCGGTGGCTTCCGAGACGCTCGCGACGGTGTACGACCGGATCGGCTTCCTCCCGGCCGCCAAGCGGTGACTCGCGTCACGCGCCTGCCCGATGGCGACGGTGACTCGCCCTTCGCCTCCGAACGCTCGGACCCGGTGCCGACGGTCGTCGCTCCGGCGCTCCCTCCTTCGTCAGTCGCTGGTCGCTCCTCGCTTTCGGCACCGGCGCGCTCTTCGGCTCAGGGCGGTCTCCCGGAGGTCGTCACCATCGGCGTGTCCGTGAGCGTTCCGGAGCCGTACGGCGCGCTGATCCAGGACGCCCGGGCCGGCCACGGCGACCCGCAGGCCCGCTCGATACCGACGCACGTCACCCTGCTGCCGCCGACCGAGCTGCCCGCCGAGGTTCTGCCGAAGGTCGAGGAGCACCTGGCGGCGGTGGCGGCCGCGCACCGGCCGTTCCGGATGCTGCTGCGCGGCGGCGGCACCTTCCGCCCGGTCTCCCCGGTGGTGTTCGTCCGGGTCGAGGAGGGCGCGCAGGAGTGCCGGCTGCTGGAGGCGGACGTCCGCTCCGGCCCGCTGGCCCGCGAACTGGCCTTCCCGTACCACCCGCACGTGACGGTCGCCCACGGTCTGCCGGACGACGTGCTGGACCAGGCGTACGAGCAGGCGCGCGGGTTCCGGGCGTCCTTCCTGGTGCCCGGCTTCTCGCTCTCCCGGTTCGACGCGGACGAGGTCTGGCGGCCCTGGCGGGACTACCGGTTCTTGTGAATCGGCACAGCTCGTGAATCGGCATCCCTCCTGAATCGGCACCGCTCGTGAACTACCGTGCCGTTCGGCCGAGTTCGAGCATCCGGTCGACCACCCGGCGGGACGCCCCGCCGTCGTCCAGAGCGCAGTGCTCGGCCCGGAAGCGCCGGTAGCGCTCGGCGTACCCGGGCGGCAACTCCGCCCCGCTGTCGGCGAGTTCGCGCAGTGCCTCGAGCAGTTCGGCGGAATCGGGGACCAGCGGGCCGGGGGCGTTCGGCTCGAAGTCGAAGTAGAAGCCGCGCAGGGTGTCGCGGTAGTGCTCCAGGTCGTAGGTGAAGAAGTACACCGGGCGGCCGGTGATCGCGAAGTCGAACATGATCGACGAGTAGTCGGTGACCAGCACGTCCGCGATCAGCAGCAGTTCCTGCGGGTCGGGGAAGTCCCCGCAGTCGAACAGGAAGCCGTCGCCGGAGCCCGGCAGCGGCTCGCGCACGTGCGAGTGCGGGCGGACCAGCAGCACGTGGTCCTCGCCGAGCAGTCGGCGGGCGTGGTCGACGTCGAGCCTCAGGTCGAGTCGGAAGCCCTCTCCGTCGCCGCGCTGCTGGTCCTCGCGCCAGGTCGGCGCGTACAGCACGACCCGCTTGCCCTCGGGGATGCCGAGCCGGCGGCGGACCGTCGCGGCGACCCGCCGGTCGGGCTGGGCCAGCACGTCGCCGCGCGGGTAGCCGGACTCCAGGACCTCGCCGTCGTAGCGGAAGGCGCGCCGCAGGATCGGGGTGGCGAACGGGCTGGGGGAGAGCAGCATGCTCCACTGCGGGGTCTCCCGGTCGAGCGCCTCCAGGTAGCCGTGGTCGGCCAGCCAGGAGTTGTCGACGTCGTGGGCGATCCGCTTCAGCAGCGAGCCGTGCCAGGTCTGCACCACGACCTGGCCCTCGCGGCGCTCCAGGAAGTCCGGGAAGTGGGTGTTGCCGACCAGGTAGCGGCAGGTGGCCAGGGCGCGGTACCACTCCGGGCTCCAGATCCGCACCGGGACGACCCCGGGCGGCAGTTCGGCCTGACCGTCGTCGACCACCCACAGGTGCTCCAACGGCGCGCCGCGGCGGGCGAGTTCGGCGTGCACCGCGCGCGGGGAGTCGGCGTAGCCGCGGCCGCCGAACACGTCGTACAGCACCGCCTCGCGCAGCGGTTCGCGGCGGGCGGCCGGGTAGTGCTCGGTGCGCAGCCGGTGTTGGGTCCAGGCGCTGCGCTCGGTGGCGTCGAGCACCGGGGTGGAGTCCACCAGCAGGGTGTCGTGCCAGCGGCGCTGCAGCACGACGTGCTTGCCGCCGGTGGTCGCGGTGGCGGGCAGCGCGGGCAGCACGCTCGCGGCGGCGATCAGCGGTCGGGCCGGGCCGGAGCGGTCGGCGGGCTCCAGGGCGGCCTCCCAGATGCCCTTGCGCAGCGGCAGCACGGCGCCGTCCGAGCCGGTGCGGGTGGCGGGCAGCCGGGCCCGGAAGCGGCCGTCCGGTTCGGGCTCGACCGGGGTGCGGACCTCGCCCGCGGTGCCGTTGTGCCGCAGGACCAGCTCCAGTCGGTCGACGGCCGGGTCCGGGCAGTGGCCGGACAGTTCGAAGCCGGCGAAGTGGACCGCGATCCGGTCGACCACGCCGGCGGCGGGCTGGACGCAGACCTGGAGCCGGCCGTCCGCGAGGTGCTTGAGGTAGAGCACCCGGTCCGGGGCGTCCGGCAGCGGGTACTGCCGGGCCACCGGCCCGCGGCGCTCGTCCAGGCAGAGCTGCTCGGTGCCGCCGTCGGGGCGCAGCAGTTCGGCGTCCCAGTGCTCGAGCACGCCGCGGCCGCGCCCGTCGGCGGTGAACGGCCGGTAGGGCAGGTCGACGGTGAAGGTGTTGCCGGTGCGGGTGAGCGGCTGCTCGATCACCGCGTCGCTCTGCCGGTGCCGCAGCCGCAGCACGGTGCCGGCGGGGCAGTGGTCGGCGACGCCGCCCAGCCGGATGCCGTCGACGGCGGGTTCGGCGTGGTCGAGCCGGACGCCGGGGCGCTCCAGCCGCAGTCCCAGCCGGCCGTCCTCGAAGTACGGCTGGAGGCGTACGTCGCGGTCCACCCAGCGGGCCGGCGGGTACTCGCCGGAGCCGCACCAGTGGGGGGCGAGGGTGCCGTACTGGCGGCGCAGCCGGGTGGGGCGGGGGCGGGTGAACAGGGTGGTCTCGATCTGCCAGTCGCCGAGCAGCCAGCGGCCGTCGCGGCGCAGCCGGGAGGGTTCCACCAGGGCGGTGAAGCCGGACCAGTCGTGGTTGTGGTCGGGCTGGGCGCTGTCGTCGGTGACCTCGGGGAGCCTGCGGGGTCTGGAGCGCAGGTGCAGCGGAGGTTCGGTGTCGTCCTGGTGGCGCAGGGTCAGCCAGGTCCAGGCCGAGCCGGGGCGGCCGGTGTCCAGGTTCAGCGGGCGGGCGAAGCCGGTGAGTTCCAGCCCGCGGCCGTGCCAGCGGGCCCGCAGCAGTCCGAACACCACGTCCTCGTCGGCGGTGGGTCGGCCGGCGCTCACCCGGGGGGCGGCGTGCGGCAGGACGAACCGGGTGAGCGCAGGCATGGTGCGGGGGGCCCTTCGGCGGAGGGGATCCCGGCATGGCGGTGGCCGGGAGGGCCGCCGGGTCGGAGCTGACCGGTCCGGGGCCGAATCGATATCCCATACCGGGAGGGGGCCCCGGGTCAACTGTACAGTTCGGAGAATTTCCTTTGAAATTCGTTGGCTAAACGTGAGTTCGAGTGCAAAACGCGCGTAAAGGACAGGGGTTCTCAGGAAATTCCCAGATAGCGCCGAGGCGCCCGGCCGAGGTCGGCCAGCACCTGGGAGGCGCGGGAGAACAGGAAGTCGCCGGTGAGGATGGCCACCGA
>NZ_JBSFGK010000080.1:0-37035 GCF_053596495.1 Kitasatospora sp. NPDC001683 | reverse complement strand
AAACGCTCCCGCAACCCGGCAAGATCACGCTCAACGCCCACGGTCCTCGCAACTCCCGCAGATCGCGGGTGTTGCGAGGACCGTTAGAACCGAAGAACGGCAGGGCCTCACGGCGTCCGGGGCTCGCGCTACCCCAGCGGAAGACTGCGCAGCACCAGGCCGGTGGCCGGCTTCGGCCCGAACGAGGTGGACTTGCGCGGCATGGTGACGCCCTGTTCGGCCAGCCGCCGCACCACGCTCTCCCGGACCGGGTGGAGCAGGACGGCGGTGCCACCGGTGCGGGCGGCCTCGCGCTCGGCGGCCACAGCGGTGTGCAGGTAGCCGATGTCGTCGGGGCCGTCGGGGACGTGCCAGGTGTGGTCGAGCAGGGTGGCGTGCAGCACGGTGGCGTCCAGGTGGCGCCACTCCTCGGGCCGGTCGTGCGGCACGGTCGCGTCGAGCAGGGCCTCCTCGGGCTCGCTGAGCAGCCAGAAGACGCCGTTGCCGCCGGTGAGGACGAAGGCGTTGCCGCCGTGCCGCTTCTGCTCGGCGAGTGCCTGGAGGGCGGCGGGCAGCGGGCCGGGGACCTCCTTGACCTGCCATTGGTCGCCGAGCTTCTCCAACGCGTCCGCCACCGGCAGCCGGTACAGCACCCGGTGGATGGCTCGGACCCGCAGCGGGTAGCGGGCGGTGTCCACCAGCAGCACCATGCCGCGGTCCCACGGGCTGCGCGGCAGGTGGCGGTGCTCGCGCTGGAGGCGCAGGTACATCGCCCAGCGGTGGTGGCCGTCGGCGATCAGGGCGCGGCAGGTGGCCAGGTCGCGGCTGATCTCGGCGATCAGGGCGGGGTCGGTGACGGCCCACAGACGGTGGTGGGTGCCGTCGCTGGTCGTGGTGGAGAGCAGCGGCGCGTCCTCGACCGTCCGCTCGATGACGCCGGAGGCGCCGCCGTTGCCCCGGTAGGTGAGCAGCAGGGGTTCGAGGTTGGCCCGGGTGGTGCGCATCAGCCCGACCCGGTCGGCGACCGGCCGGGGCATGACGTCCTCGTGGGGGAGCACGACGCCGACCTCGGGGCCGCTCACCGCGAGGGCGCCGATCAGGCCGCGCTGGAGCAGCTCGGGCGCGTCGGCGGTGGCGGGGACCCGCTGCTCGTAGACGTAGATCGCCGGCTCGGGGTCGGCGGCGAGGATGCCCTCGCGCTGCCAGCCGGCCAGCAGCCGCGCGGCGTGCCGGTACTTGGTGTCGCGGTCGGGGCGGTCGCCGGCGTCCTCGGGCTCGGGTCGGGGCAGGATCAGCCGGACCACGTTGTGCGGGTCGGCGGTCTCGAGGTCCAGCCGGCGCCCCGGGTCGACGACGTCGTACGGCGGGGACATCACCGAGGCCAGCGCGCCGACCCGGTCGGGGACGTAGCGCAGGCCACGGAAGGGGGACAGGGACAGGCCTGCGGTGGCGACGTGCCCGGGGTCACCGGGGCCGCCCACGGGAGTCTCGACTCCGTCTTCTGCACTGGGTGTGCTCATTCTGGGCATCGTAACCGGGTACGCGTTGTTGAGAGATCGGAATACCCGTGCCGAGCAGTGGGCCGGGTGCGCGACCGAGGGCGAGGTACGGCATGGACGACGGGCAGGAACGGGCGGACGGCGGCGTGCCTGGCGGGCAGCCGCCGGCCGGGGGCGTCCCGGCCCAGGGGCGGCCCGGGGAGCCCGCGGGGGACGTGTACGACTGGTTCCGCCGGGGCGCGAAGCTGCTGGCCCAGGGCCATCCGGCGGCGGCCGAGCAGCTGCTGTCCCGGGCGGCGGAGGCCGAGCCGCACTCGCGCAGCATCCGGGAGGCGCTGGCCCGGGCGCAGTTCGACGCCGGTTCGTACGCGGCGGCGCTGGAGAACTTCCGGGCCGTGGCACTGGCCGATCCCTCGGACGACTACGCTCAGTTCGGGTGGGGCGTCGCGGCGGCCCGGCTGGGCGACTTCGAGACCTCCGCCGAGCACCTGGCGCTGGCCGTGGCCATGCGGCCGGAGACCGACCACTACCGGTCGGCGCTGCGGCAGACCAGGGCGACCCTGGCGGCCCGGGCCGGGGCGTTCGGCCCGCTGTTGCCCGGTGCACCTGGCTATCGAGGGCCGGAGGCGGGTCTGCCGGGGCAGGTCGGGGGAGAGCCCGGGGGCGTCGACGACGACGCCTGACCGGGTGGGCAGTGACGAGCAGACGAACGCGGTGATCGAGACCGCGGTGAATGAGATTGGGCAGGCATGACCGAGACGGCCACCACCGTGCGACGGACCGCCCCCGGCGGCAGCGACCGCCCGCTGACCGAGGCGTACGACACGGCGCTGCTGGACCTGGACGGCGTGGTCTACGCCGGCCCGCACGCGATCGAGCACGCGGTGGACTCGCTGGCGGCGGCCCGTACGGCCGGGATGCGGCTCGCGTACGTGACCAACAACGCCTCCCGCCCGCCGCGGGTGGTCGCCGAGCACCTGACCGGGCTGGGCGTGCCGGCCGAACCGGCGGACGTCATCAATTCGGCCCAGGCGGCCGCCCGGGTCGTCGCCGAGAAGGTGCCGGCCGGGGCGAAGGTGCTGGTCGTGGGTGGCCTGGGGCTGGAGGAGGCGCTGGCCGAGCGGGGGCTGGTGGCCGTGCGCTCGATGGCCGAGGAGCCGCTCGCGGTGGTCCAGGGCTTCGACCCCTCGGTGGGCTGGCCGCAACTGGCGGAGGCGGCGTACGCCGTGCGCAGCGGGCTGCCGTGGGTCGCCTCGAACACCGACCTGACGGTGCCGACGGCGCGCGGCATCGCGCCCGGCAACGGGACGCTGGTGGCGGCGGTGCGGGTGGCGGCCGGGGTGGAGCCGGAGGTGGCGGGCAAGCCGCTGCCGCCGATGCACCGGGAGACCGTGCTGCGGACCGGCGCGCGGCGGCCGCTGGTGGTCGGGGACCGGCTGGACACCGACATCGAGGGCGCGTTCAACGGCGGGGTGGACAGCCTGTTGGTGTTCACCGGGGTGACCACCCCGGCGCAGCTGCTGGCAGCCCCGGTCGAGCACCGGCCGACGTACCTGGCGGCGGACCTGCGCGGTCTGCTGGTGCCGCAGCCGGCGGTGACGGCGGTGGACGGTGGCTTCGCCTGCGGCGGCTGGACGGCCGTGGCGGAGGGCGGCGTGCTGCGGCTGACCGGCGCCGGGGAGCGGTGGGACGGCCTGCGGGCGCTGTGCGCGGCGGCCTGGACGGCGCTGGACGCGGACGGCGGGCCGGTGGACGGGCGGAAGGCGCTGGCCGAGCTCGGCTTCTGAGCCGACGGCGGGGCCGTCACAGCAGGTTGCGCAGCCGCAGCAGGTCGCGGAAGCCGGCCTCCAGCTTCACTCGGCCGCTCGCCCAGGCGGCGGCGAAGTTGAGTTCGCCGCCGACCAGGGCGAGCAGGTCGTCGCTGGCCATGGTGAGCCGGATCTGGGCCTTCTCGGTGGGCGGGCCGGGGGTCTTGACGACGTCCTGGATCCGGCCGTCGCGCAGCTGTCCGGTGAAGGTCAGGTCGAGGTCGGTGATCCGGCAGCTGAGCGAGCGGTCGAGGGCGGCGGCCTTGCGGGCGTCACCGGTGGAGCCCGCCATGTTCCGGCTGAACTGCTCCAGCGCTTCCCGGCACTCCTCGGCGTTCGCCATGGCGGTCGCTCCATCCCCAGGTCACTACGGTGCCGGGCCACGGTACCTCAGGAGGGTTTTGGCGGTAGCGTCGTCAGTGGGTGCCCGGGAACGCCCGGGCGCCGAGAGCGACGGAGCGAGGCGCGCGCACGCGCGGAGGAGGCACCAGGATGCTGCCGAAGACGGTGCGGGGAGCGGTGGCGGCCACCGCCGTGGTGGTGGAGGAGCTCGGCAAGCGGGTCGCGGACACGGCCGCCGCGATCCTGGAGAAGACCGGCGTCGACGTCTCGGAGGTCGAACGCAAGCTGGGCGGGCAGTTCCCGCCGTCGGCGAAGACGCTGCAGACCCTGGCGGAGGAGGCGGTCACCGCCGGTCGGGCCGGGGTGGACCTGGCGGTCGGGGTGGCGCGCAACGAGGTGGAGAAGGCCTTCGAGAAGGTCGGCGACCAGGTGACCAAGGTCGGCGTGGTGCTCGCGTTCCTGGAGAGCAAGCTGCGCGAGGTCGAGGAGGAGCCGGCCGCGGGCAAGCCGGCCGCTGCCGGGCACGGGAAGGAGCAGCCGGCGCCGGCGCCCCGGGCGGATGACCTGTTCGGGCGTGGCTGGGAGTTCGAGGACGAGCCGGTGGCGACGGAGCCGGTGGTGGCCGAGCGGGTGGAGGTGGACGAGCCGGTCGAGGTCGATCCGCCGGTGTCCCCGCTGTCCCCGGCGACGGAGGCCGCGGTGCGGAAGGCGGTGGAGGAGTCGGTCGGGGAGCCCGCCGCCGGGAAGTGGGCGGTGCCCGCGAAGAAGGCGCCGGTGAAGAAGGCACCCGCCGAGAAGGCCGCCGTCGGCAAGAAGGCGACCGTCAGGAAGACCGCCACCGGGCAGCCGAAGCAGCCGGCGCAGAACGGCGCCGAGCCCAAGGCGGCGGCCAAGCGCACCGCGACGAAGAAGACCACCGTCCGCAAGGCCACCAGCACGAAGCAGCCCGATGCCCGGGACGAGTGAGCCGGCGGCGCCGGTCCAGCCGCTCGGCGTCGAACTGCTGCCCACCGGGCACCCCGGGGTGGACGCCGGGCTGGCCCGGCTGGAGGCTCTGGACGGGGTCCCGGCCGAGGCACACGTCGCGGTGTACGAAGATGTTCACCAGCGGCTCGCCGACACGCTGGCCGCGCTCGACCAGGAATGATCCGCAGGACCCGTAGGAGCTGAAGCACCAGTGGCAGTGGCACGACGCCGACTCGACGCGGAGCTGGTCCGCCGCAAGCTGGCCCGGTCGCGTGAGCACGCGTCCGAGCTGATCGCGGCCGGCCGGGTGACCGTCGGCGGCACCACCGCGACCAAGCCGGCCACCCAGGTGGAGACCTCGGCGGCGGTCGTGGTGGCCAAGGACGAGAACGACCCCGACTACGTCTCGCGCGGCGGGCACAAGCTCGCCGGGGCGTTCGCGGCCTTCGTGCCGCAGGGCCTGGTGGTCGAGGGCCGCCGGGCGCTGGACGCGGGCGCCTCCACCGGCGGCTTCACCGACGTGCTGCTGCGGGCCGGGGCCGCCCACGTGCTGGCGGTGGACGTCGGCTACGGGCAGCTCGCCTGGTCGCTGCAGAGCGACGAGCGGGTGACGGTGATGGACCGCACCAACGTCCGGGAACTGACCCGGGAGATGATCGGCGGCACCCCCGTCGACCTGGTGGTCGGCGACCTGTCCTTCATCTCGCTGGGCCTGGTGCTGCCGGCGCTGGCCGCCTGCGCGGCCGAGGACGCGGACCTGGTGCTGATGGTCAAGCCGCAGTTCGAGATCGGCAAGGAGCGCCTGGGCAGCGGCGGGGTGGTGCGCAGCCCGGAGCTGCGTGCCGAGATGGTGCGCCAGGTGGCCGGGCAGGCGTGGGAGCTGGGGCTGGGTGTGCGTGCCGTCACCGCGAGCCCTCTGCCGGGGCCGTCCGGGAACGTCGAGTACTTCCTCTGGATGCGCCGGGACGCCCCGCGGCTGGACCCCGCGGAGGCGGACCGGGCCGTGGCGGAAGGGCCCCGGTAGGGTGCTCTGCGAGCGTCCGGCCCGTCATGCTGTATGGCGCGGCCGCACCGGGCCAAGGGCGACCCGGTAGGCGTAGGGAGAGGGCAGCGGCATGAGCGATGAAGAACGCACGGTCTTCCTGATCGCGCACACCGGCCGGGAGGCGGCGCTGCGCAGCGTCGAGGGTCTGGTGCACGGGCTGCTGAAGGCGGGGCTCCGGATCAGACTGCTGGAGGCGGAGGCGGTGGACCTCGACCTGCCGGACGGGGTCGAGAAGGTGGCCGAGGGGCCGGGGGCGGCGGACGGCTGCGAGCTGATCCTGGTCGCCGGGGGCGACGGGACGCTGCTGCGCGGCGCGGAGTTGGCGCGCTCGCACGGGCTGCCGATGCTGGGCATCAACCTCGGCCGGGTCGGCTTCCTGGCCGAGGCCGAGCGGGACGACCTGGCCGTGGTGGTCGAGCGGGTGGTCGACGCCGACTACGAGGTCGAGGAGCGGATGACGCTCGACGTCATCGTCCGGACCAACGGCGATGTGGTGCACCAGGACTGGGCGTTGAACGAGGCGTCGATCGAGAAGGCGTCCCGGGAACGGATGTTGGAGGTGGTGACCGAGGTGGACGGCCGCCCGGTCTCCAACTTCGGCTGCGACGGGGTGGTCTGCGCGACGCCGACCGGCTCGACCGCGTACGCGTTCTCGGGCGGCGGCCCGGTGGTGTGGCCGGAGGTGGAGGCGCTGCTGATGGTGCCGATCTCCGCGCACGCGCTGTTCGCCCGGCCGCTGGTGACCTCGCCGGACTCGGTGCTGGCGGTCGAGGTGCAGCCCAAGACCCCGCACGGGGTGCTCTGGTGCGACGGCCGGCGTTCGGTCGAACTGCCCGCCGGGGCACGGGTGGAGGTGCGCCGGGGGCAGACGCCGGTGCGGCTGGCCCGGCTGCACCGGGCGCCGTTCACGGACCGGCTGGTGGCCAAGTTCGCGCTCCCGGTGACGGGTTGGCGCGGGCGGTCGAACAAGCCCTGCTGACCCAGGGTGATCTGACGCGGCGTCAGACCGCCAGTGCCTGGCCCTCGTCGGCCGGGCCGAGCCGGCCGCCCGCCGCCGCGCGGGCGGCCACCGCGGCCAGCCGCCCGACGGCGGCGGGGGCGGCCGCGGCGGGCACGGTGAGCGGGATCCGGATGTGGTGCTCGAAGGCCCCGTCCGAGCCGAACCGGTTGCCGGCCGCGATCCGGACCCCGGCGGGCTCCCCGGCCCGGGCCAGCGCCGCACCGGACAGGCCGCCGGTGGAGACCCAGAGCGAGAGGCCGCCGGGCGGCAGCGGGAAGCTCCAGTCGGGCAGTTGCTCGGCCAGCGCGGCGGCGAAGGCGTGCGCGGTGGCCCGCAGCCGGTCCAGCTGGTGGGCGCGGATGGCCTGGAGCGGCTCGCCCAGCAGCTCGGCGGCGATCAGTTGGTCCAGCACCGGGGTGCCGACGTCGCTGTAGACCCGCTCGGTGGCCAGGCGCCGGACCAGCGCGGGCGCGGCCCGGACCCAGCCGATCCGCAGGCCGCCCCAGAGCAGCTTGCCGGCCGAGCCGACGGTGACCACCTGGGCGGAGCGGTCCAGTGCCGCCATCGGGCGCGGCAGCGGCGTGGACTCCGGGACGCCCCAGCCGAGTTCGGCGGTGGTCTCGTCCACCAGCACGATGCTCCCGGCGGCCCGGGCGGCGGCCAGCAGCCGGCGGCGCTGCTCCTCGTCGATCAGCGCGCCGGTCGGGTTGTGGAAGTCCGGGATGACGTACGCGACCTTGGGGGCCGCTCCGCGCAGCACCCGCTGCCACTCCTCCAGGTCCCACTGCCATTCGCCCGCTCGCCTCCGGGGCGCTCCGACCCGGTGCCGACGTTCTCCCCCAGCCTGGCGGCCGGGAGGTGCCCCCACGCTCCGGCGCTCCTTCGTCGCCTGTCGCTCGTCACTTTCGGCACCGGCGCGCCCCTTCGGCTCGGGGCGGGTTCCAACGGCGTACGGGACCGGCACCAGGCGGGCCCCGGTGAGGCGCAGGGCCTGCAGGGTGTGGGCGTAGCTGGGGGCCTCGACGGCGACCCGGTCGCCGCGGCCGACCAGGACCCGCTGGAGCAGGTGCAGGCCGCCCATCGCGCCGGTGGTGATCAGGATCTGGTCGGGGGTGGTGGGCAGTCCGCGCTCGGTGTAGCGGCGGGCGACGGCCTCGCGCAGCACCGGGACGCCGGTGGGGTAGTGGCCGTGTCCCGCGGCGTAGTGCGGCAGCAGTTCGACGGCCCGGGCGGCCGCCTGACCGAGCCAGGGCTGCGGGGCGGGCAGGGCGGCGACGCCGAGGTCCAGGATCCGGCCCTGCTCGTCCGGCGGGACGGGGTGCAGGGCGTCGCTGGGCGGCGGGGCGCCCTCGGGCAGGGAGGTCCAGCTGCCGGCGCCGCGTCGGCTGTGCAGGTAGCCGTCGCCACGCAGGGTCTCGTACGCGGTGGCGACGGTGGTGCGGCTGAGCTCCAGGGCGGAGGCGAGTTCGCGTTCGGCGGGCAGCCGGGCACCGACCGGCAGCCTGCCCTCGGTGACCAGCAGCCGGATCTGCCCGGCCAGGGTGCGGTAGGCCGGGCGGCGCGCGGTGGCCGGCTCGGGGAGCCAGGCGGTGGCGAGCAGCCGGGCCAGTGCGGGCGGGGTGACGGTGGTGTGCCAGTCGGCCATGACGCATCAGTCCACTTGCTCGGGATTGGCCCTGTCAAGGGCGGCTTTGGCCTGCTCATCATGACAGGGCGGCCACCGAGCCGCCACCACCGGGGCCGCCCGGCGGTGCGGAACCGCCCGCAGGAGCACCATTGGCCACCACCACCGCCCCCACGTCCACCGCCCCGACGGCCACCGCCCCTGAGGAGCCCGCCCGACCGGGCCCCGCCGTGCGGGTCCTCGGCGACACCCACGCGCTGGGCCGCCGCCTCCCGCAGCTCGCAGTCGGCCTCGTCCTGTACGGGGTGAGCATGGCGCTGATGCTCCGCTCCGGCCTCGGCCTCGATCCCTGGGACGTCTTCCACCAGGGCCTGCAGCGGGTGCTCGGCCTCACCGTGGGCGCCTGGGTGACCATCTGCGGCGCCCTCGTCCTGCTGCTGTGGATCCCGCTGCGCCAGTGCCCGGGGGTGGGCACCGTCGCCAACGTGCTGGTGATCGGCGCGGCGATGGACCTCTCCCTGGGGCTGGTCGGCAGCCCGCACGGCCTGCTCGCGCGGGTGGCGCTGATGGCCGCCGCGGTGCTGCTCAACGGTGTGGCCACGGGCCTGTACATCGGCGCCCGCCTCGGGCCCGGCCCGCGCGACGGCCTGATGACCGGCCTGCACCGGCGCACCGGGCGTTCGCTACGGCTGATCCGCACCGGCATCGAGCTGACCGTGCTGGTCGCCGGACTGCTGCTCGGCGGCACCGCCGGGCTCGGCACGGTCGTGTACGCGCTGCTCATCGGCCCGCTGGTGCAGGTCTTCCTGCCGTGGTGCACGGTGCCCACCGCCGCCGAAACCTCCCGGAAGGGGTGAACTCGGCGGCCTCGAGTTGCCGCGCGCCGTTGCCGCTCGTCGCGCTCCGGGGGCGGAACCTCGTAAGGTCGTCTCCGTGTTGGACGAGATGCGGATACGGGATCTTGGGGTCATCGACGACGCGGTGGTCGAGCTGGCCCCCGGCTTCACCGCCGTGACCGGTGAGACCGGCGCCGGCAAGACCATGGTCGTGACCAGCCTCGGCCTGCTGCTCGGCGGACGCGCCGACCCCGGCCTGGTGCGCCACGGCGCCGGACGCGCGGTGGTGGAGGGCCGACTGGAACTGCCCGCCGACTCCCCGGTGGCGGCCCGCGCCGTCGAGGCCGGGGCCGAGCTGGACGACGGCGCCCTGCTGGTCAGCCGCACGGTCTCCGCCGAGGGGCGCTCCCGGGCACACGTCGGCGGGCGGGCCGTCCCGGTCGGGCTGCTCACCGAGCTCGGCGAGGACCTGATCGCCGTGCACGGCCAGACCGACCAGCAGCGGCTGCTGCGCCCGGCCCGCCAGCGCGGCGCGCTGGACCGCTACGCGGGCGAGTCGGTGGCCGAGCCGCTGGCCCGCTACCGGGAGACCTACCGCGTCCTGCGGGAGGTCTCGGCCACCCTGGAGGAGCTGACCACCCGGGCCCGCGAGCGCGCCCAGGAGGCCGACCTGCTGCGCTTCGGCCTGGACGAGATCGCCGCCGCCGAGCCGGTGGCCGGGGAGGACCTCGAACTGGCCGCCGAGGCCGAGCGGCTTGGCCACGCCGACGCGCTGTCCTCCGCGGCGACCCTCGCCCACGCCGCCCTGGCCGGTGACCCGACCGACCCGGAGGCGCTGGACGCGGGCACCCTGCTCGCCCAGTCCCGGCGCGCCCTGGACGCCGTGCGCCATCACGACGAGCGGCTGGCCGCCCTCGCCGACCGGCTGAACGAGGTCGGCTACCTGCTGGCCGACGTCGCCGGGGACCTCGCCGGCTACGCCGACGACCTGGACGCCGACCCGGTGCGGCTGGCCGCGGTCGAGGACCGCCGGGCCGTGCTGGCCCAGCTGCTGCGCAAGTACGGCGGCGCGGACAACACCCTCGCCGAGGTGATCGCCTGGGCCGAGGCCGGCTCCGCCCGGCTCGCCGAACTCGACGGCGACGACGAGCGGATCGACCAGCTCGGCGCCCAGGAGACCGAGCTGCGGGCCGAGTTGGCCGAGCTCGCGGCCGAGGTTTCGGCCGCCCGGCAGGCCGCCGCCGGGCGCTTCGCCGAGGCCGTCTCCGCCGAGCTCGCCGAACTGGCCATGCCGCACGCCCGGGTGACCTTCGCGATCACCCGGATCGACGACCTGGCCGGGATCGAGGTGGACGGCCGCACCGTCGCGTACGGACCGCACGGCGTGGACGAGGTCGAGGTGCTGCTCGCCCCGCACCCCGGCGCCCAGCCGCGCCCGATCGCCAAGGGCGCCTCGGGCGGTGAGCTGTCCCGGGTGATGCTCGCCGTCGAGGTGGTCTTCGCGGGCGCCGACCCCGTCCCCACCTACCTGTTCGACGAGGTGGACGCGGGCGTCGGCGGCAAGGCCGCGGTCGAGATCGGCCGCCGGCTGGCCAAACTGGCCGAAACCGCCCAGGTCGTGGTGGTCACCCACCTCCCGCAGGTCGCCGCGTTCGCGGACCGGCACCTGGTGGTGGAGAAGACCAACGACGGCACCGTGACCCGTTCCGGCGTCAAGGTGTTGAACGACGAGGAGCGGGTGCGCGAACTCTCCCGGATGCTGGCCGGCCTCGAGGACTCGGAGCTGGGCCGGGCCCATGCCGAGGAGCTGCTGGCCGCCGCCCGGTCCCCCCGCCACCGGTAGGCCCGGGCCCCCGTCACCAGGAGGACGGGACCGGCGGCCCTCACCGCAGGACGACGACGCGCCCCCGTGGCGCCGACTGTCCAAGAGGGCCGCCGACCTGGCATGGTGGCGGCTGGACACTGGCTTTCCAGTCCCGAGCGCCGCCGGGCGGGCAACCCTCGCGAAGCGGTGCGCGAACCTGATCGAGTCGGATGCGAGACGACGTGGACCATTCCGCCGCCCGGGCCACCGCGGCCGCCCCGGAACCGGGGCAGCTGCACGTGGTACTCGTCCTGGCCGCCAGCACCGGCGGCATCGGTGCGCACGTGCGTTCCCTGGCCCAGGGCCTGGTCGCGCACGGGGTGATCGTGACGGTCTGCGCACCGGCCGGTACGGACGCGCTGTTCGGCTTCTCCCGCACGGGCGCGCGGTTCCACACGGTCGACATCACCCCCACCGCGGGCGCCCGCAGTGACGCCACCGCGATCGGCGAGCTGCGCCGGGCCTTCACCGGCGCCGACGTGGTGCACGCCCACGGGCTGCGCGCGGGGCTGCTGTCCGACCTCGCGCTGCGCACCGCCGGCCGCTTCCCGGGCCTGCGCCCGGAGACCCCGCTGGTGGTCACCTCGCACCACGCGCTGCTGGCCACCGGCATGGAGCGGCGCCTGCAGCGGCTGATGGAACGCCGGGTGGCGCGCGCCGCCGACCTGGTCCTCGGCGCCTCCTCCGACCTGGTCGCCCGGGCCCGCGAACTGGGCGCCACCGACGCCCGGCTGGGCCCGGTGGCGGCCCCGCCGATGCCCGAGGGCCGGCTCGGCCGGGCCGAGGCGCGCGCGGCGCTGCTCGGCGACGGCCCGGACCGCCCGCTGGTGCTGGCGGTCGGCCGGCTCGTCCCGCAGAAGGCCTTCGGGCTGCTGCTGGACGCCGTGGGGGAGCTGTCCGCGCTGGACCCGGAGCCGCTGCTGCTGCTCGCCGGGGACGGCCCGGAGGCGGGCCCGCTGCGCGAGCGGGTGGCCGCGGAGAAGCTGCCGGTGCGGCTGCTCGGCCACCGCACCGACGTGCCCGACCTGTTGGCCGCCGCCGACGTGGTGGTGCTCTCCAGCCGCTGGGAGGCCCGCTCACTGGTGGTCCAGGAGGCGATGCGGGCCGGCGTTGCGGTGGTCGCCACCGCCGTCGGCGGCATTCCCGAACTGGTCGGCGACGCCGCCGTGCTGGTGGCACCGGGTGACCCGGGGGCGCTCGGACGGGCGGTGCGCGAGCTGCTGGCCGACCCGGCCCGCCGCGAGCAGCTGGTGGCGGCGGGCCGGCAGCAGGCCGAGACCTGGCCGGACGAGGCCGCCACCGTCGCCCAGGTGCTCAGCACCTACGACGAGTTGGTCCAGCGCGTCTGAGGCGTGTCAGACACGCCTAGACGGTGGCCTGCTCGATCCGGTCGGCGGCCGGGCCGTCCGGCTGGGCCGACAGGTAGGCGGCGCCGCAGGCGGTCAGCCGCAGGGCGGTGTCGATCAGCGGTACGTGGCTGAAGGCCTGCGGGAAGTTTCCGACCTGGCGCTTCTGGCGCGGGTCCCACTCCTCGGCGAGCAGCCCGATGTCGTTGCGCAGCGAGAGCAGCTTCTCGAACAGCTCGCGGGCCTCCTGCACCCGGCCGATCATGGCGAGGTCGTCGGCCAGCCAGAACGAGCAGGCCAGGAAGGCGCCCTCGTGGCCGGACAGGCCGTCGACGTTGTTGCCGCTCTCGTCGTGGGTCGGGTAGCGCAGCACGAAGCCGTCCTCGGTGGACAGTTCGCGCTGGATCGCCTCGATGGTGCCGATCACCCGCTTGTCGTCCGGCGGCAGGAAGCCGACCTGGGGGATCAGCAGCAGCGAGGCGTCCAGCTCCTGGCCGCCGTAGTACTGGGTGAAGGTGTTGCGCTCCGGGTCGTAGCCCTTCTCGCAGACGTCCCGGTGGATGGTCTCGCGCAGTTCGCGCCAGCGGTCCAGGTGGCCGTCGGCTGGGGCGTCCTCGGGGGTCTGCTCCAGCAGCTTGATGGTGCGGTCGACGGCGACCCAGGCCATCACCTTGGAGTGGACGAAGTGCCGGCGCGGGCCGCGGACCTCCCAGATGCCCTCGTCCGGGTTCTGCCAGTGGTCCTCCAGGTACTCGATCAGGCGCAGCTGGAGGTGGTGGGCGTGGTCGTTGCGGACCAGGCCGGTCATGTGGGCCAGGTGCAGGGCCTCCACCACCTCGCCGTAGACGTCGAGTTGGAGCTGTCCGGCGGCGCCGTTGCCGACCCGGACGGGCTGGGAGCCCTCGTAGCCGGGCAGCCAGTCCAGCGAGGTCTCGTTGAGCTCGCGCTCGCCGGCGATGCCGTACATGATCTGCAGGTTCTCCGGGTCCCCGGCGACGGCCCGAAGCAGCCACTCGCGCCAGGCCCGGGCCTCCTCGCGGTAGCCGGTGCGCAGCAGCGAGGAGAGGGTGATCGCGGCGTCGCGCAGCCAGGTGTAGCGGTAGTCCCAGTTGCGCTCGCCGCCGATGTCCTCCGGCAGGGAGGTGGTGGGGGCGGCGACGATGCCGCCGGTGGGGGCGTAGGTGAGGCCCTTGAGGGTGATCAGCGAGCGGATCACGGCCTCGCGGTAGGGGCCCTGGTAGGTGCACTGGTCGGCCCAGTCGTGCCAGAAGTCGGCGGTGGCGTCGAGCATCGCCTCGGCGTCCGGGACGGCCGGCGGGTCCAGGTGGGAGGCCTGCCAGGTGAGGGCGAAGGCGATCCGTTCGCCGGCCCGGACGGTGAAGTCGGCGTAGGTGGTGAGGTCGCGGCCGTAGGTCTCGGCCTCGCCGTCCAGCCAGACCGAGTCGGGGCCGGCCATGGCGACGGTGCGGTGGCCGCCGTCGGCCTGCGGGACCCGGTGCACCCAGGGGACGATCCGGCCGTAGGAGAAGCGCATCCGCAGCGCCGAGCGCATCCGGACGGCGCCGGCCACGCCCTCGACGATCCGGATCACCTGGGGGACGGCGTCCCGGCCCGCCAGCGGGCGGGGCGGCATGAAGTCGATCACCCGGACGGTGCCGCCCTGGGCGTCCCACTCCTGTTCCAGGATCAGCGAGTCGCCCCGGTAGCGACGCCGGTCGGCGGGCACGGCGGGGGCGGCGGCGGTGGGCGGGGGGACGCGCAGGTCGCCGGTGTCGGCGAAGCGGGTGCGGCCAGCGGCCGTGATGGGTGTGGTGGCCGTCGCCGGGGCGGGGACCTCGGTCAGGACGGCCTCGGCCGGGCCGATCCGCCAGAAGCCGTGTTCATCGGTGCCGAGCAGGCCGGCGAACACCGCCGGCGAGTCGAAGCGGGGCAGGCAGAGCCAGTCCACCGCCCCGTCCCTGCTGACCAGGGCAGCGGTCTGCATGTCCCCGATGAGTGCGTAGTCCTCGATACGGCCGGCCACGTGGATCTCCAGTTCGCAATGTGGTCAGGGCATCGGCGAACCAGGGAGCGAGCGGTCTGCGGGGCCGGAGGTTCACCCCGGGACGTCCGGCCCGCCGGGGTGGTGGCGGGCCTTGCTGGAGTGTCCGCGCGGGGCTCGGTCGAGCCCCTGAGGGTGGGTGGGGAGGAGCTGCATATACGGGGAGGTCCGGTCGCGCATCGGGGACCGGGAGTGTCCTGACGCTCCCACGCCCTCCGCGTGCTCGTGCTGTCGCGATGCGTCCGTGCAGCTTACGACGGACGAAAGGGGCGAAGCACGCGGACGCAGCCTCGTGTGGCGCCGCAATTCGGCGGAAATGCCGTGCATCGCGAGGGCGTGGCGCAGGATGGTCCGGAAGGATCAGCTCCGGCTGGCCGTAACGGAGGGGCTGGCATGGCCCGGACGGAGCGCTCCGGCTGGCCCGGTCCGGCGGGTTGTGCGACCGGTGTGACTCGTGCGGCGCATGGTGCGCCGGTGGTGCGCCCGGCGCACGCTCCCGGAGCGCCGCGCGCGGGCCGAAGGGCGTCCCGGTCAGGTCACTGATACCCTGGTATCCCGTGGACCGGCGGGAATCAAACGCCCAGGACCAGCCGAACCGACGACCCTACGAGCGCCGAGCACTCGCCGGCCTCCGTCGCCCGGCGAGCCGCGCGCCTCCCGCCCACGTCACCTTCGACACGCGACCCACGGGAGCCCCCTCTTGGCACAGCCCCATTCCGGCAAGGCAGCGAACGGCCGCGCCGTGACGACCAAGCACCTCTTCGTCACCGGGGGTGTCGCCTCTTCGCTCGGCAAGGGGCTGACCGCCTCCAGCCTCGGCGCGCTGCTCAAGGCCCGCGGCCTGCGCGTGACGATGCAGAAGCTGGACCCGTACCTCAACGTGGACCCGGGCACCATGAACCCGTTCCAGCACGGTGAGGTCTTCGTCACCGACGACGGCGCGGAGACCGACCTGGACATCGGTCACTACGAGCGCTTCCTCGACACCAACCTGCACGGCTCCGCGAACGTCACCACCGGCCAGGTGTACTCGACGGTCATCGCCAAGGAGCGCCGCGGCGAGTACCTGGGCGACACCGTCCAGGTCATCCCGCACATCACCAACGAGATCAAGTCCCGGATCCGCCGCATGGCGACCGAGGACGTCGACGTGGTGATCACCGAGGTCGGTGGCACCGTGGGCGACATCGAGTCGCTGCCGTTCCTGGAGGCCGTCCGCCAGGTCCGCCACGAGGTCGGCCGGGACAACGTGTTCTTCGTGCACGTCTCCCTGCTGCCGTACATCGGCCCCTCGGGCGAGCTCAAGACCAAGCCCACCCAGCACTCCGTCGCCGCGCTGCGCAACATCGGCATCCAGCCCGACGCGATCGTGCTGCGCGCCGACCGCGAGGTCCCGCAGGCGATCAAGCGCAAGATCTCGCTGATGTGCGACGTGGACGAGGAGGCCGTGGTCGCGGCCATCGACGCCAAGTCGATCTACGACATCCCCAAGGTGCTGCACGGCGAGGGCCTGGACGCCTACGTGGTGCGCCGCCTCGACCTGCCGTTCCGCGACGTGGACTGGACCACCTGGGACGACCTGCTGCGCCGGGTCCACGAGCCGCAGCACATCGTCAAGGTCGCCCTGGTCGGCAAGTACATCGACCTGCCGGACGCCTACCTGTCGGTGACCGAGGCGCTGCGCGCCGGCGGCTTCGCCAACAACGCCCGGGTCGAGATCAAGTGGGTCACCTCGGACGACTGCGAGACCCCCGAGGGCGCCCAGGCGCAGCTCGGTGACGTCGACGCGATCTGCATCCCCGGCGGGTTCGGCGACCGCGGCGTCAACGGCAAGGTCGGCGCCATCACCTACGCCCGTGAGAACAAGGTCCCGCTGCTGGGCCTGTGCCTGGGCCTGCAGTGCGTGGTCATCGAGGCCGCCCGCAACCTGGCCGGCCTGCCCGAGGCCAACTCCACCGAGTTCGACGCCGCCGCCAAGCACCCGGTCATCTCCACCATGGCCGAGCAGCTGGCCATCGTCGACGGCAAGGGCGACCTGGGCGGCACCATGCGCCTGGGCCTGTACCCGGCCAAGCTCGCCGAGGGCTCGATCGTCCGCGAGGTCTACGGCGGCGAGCAGTACGTCGAGGAGCGCCACCGCCACCGCTACGAGGTCAACAACGCGTACCGCGCGGACCTCGAGAAGACCGGCCTGCAGTTCTCCGGCCTCTCGCCCAAGGGCGACCTGGTCGAGTACGTCGAGTACCCGCGCGAGGTGCACCCCTACCTGGTGGCCACCCAGGCCCACCCGGAGCTGAAGTCCCGCCCGACCCGCCCGCACCCGCTGTTCGCGGGCCTGGTCAAGGCCGCCATCGAGATCAAGACCGCGGCCTCCGAGTAGTCATCCCCTGTTCGGCCGTGGTCGTTCACCGGACGGCGGCCCCGCGATTCCCGCGGGGCCGCCGTTCGGCGTTAGATTGTGTCGTACTGACGAAAAGGGGAGAGCGATGGACGAGCAGCGCGACGTGGTGATCGCCGATACGGCCGAGACGTGGGAGGTCCGGGGCAGCGCGACGCCGTTCCAGGGCAGGGTGACCGGGGTGCGCACCGAGGAGGTCCGGATGCCCGACGGCAGCTGGGCCCGGCGCGACTACCAGACCCACCCCGGCTCGGTCTCCGTGCTCGCCCTGGACGACCAGCAGCGGGTGCTGGTGCTGCGCCAGTACCGCCACCCGGTCCGCCAGCGGCTGTGGGAGCTGCCGGCCGGTCTGCTCGACGTGCCCGGCGAGAACCCGTGGCGCGCCGCGCAGCGCGAGCTGTACGAGGAGGCCCACTGCAAGGCCGACACCTGGCGGATCCTCGTCGACTTCTACACCTCCCCGGGCGGCACCGACGAGGCGCTGCGGATGTTCCTGGCGACCGACCTGTCGGACGCCGAGGGCGAGCGCTACGCCGCCGAGGGGGAGGAGCAGGAGATCGAGCTCGCCTGGGTGCCGGTGCCCGAACTGATCCGGCTGATCCACGCCGGGCAGCTGCACAACCCGACCCTGATCACCGGCACCCTCGCCGTGCACGCCGCGCTGACCTCCCCGGACGGCCTGGACGGGCTGCGCCGTCCGGACGCGCCGTGGCCGGCGCGCCCCTTCGAGGTGTGAACGAACCCACCGGTTGATTCGCCCGGGTGATCTGCCGGTTCGTACGACCGGATGTCACCTCGGCTCAGCCGGACGGTCGAACTACGCTTCGCTGACAGGGCGCCCGTCCCGGGCCGCCTCCGCCGAGCGCCGGACGCTGACCAGTCGGACGCCGGGCGCGGGATGACGTCGGGAGTGGCACGGGTGGCGAGGAAGACGGCGACGATGGACCCCGGCCCCGACATGCCCGCGAGCGCCGTCCCGGGGCTCGACCGGCTGCCCGCCGGGCCCGCGCTGTTCGCCGGGCGGCGCGCCGAGCTGGCCGCGCTGCGGGCGGGCGCCGCCCGGCGGGTGAGCGGCCGTTGCCCCCTGCTGGTGCTGGCCGGGCGGCCCGGTTCGGGCCGGACCGCGCTGGCCGTCCGGTTCGCCCGGACCGTGGCCGCCGACTACCCGGACGGCGTGCTGTTCACCCGGCTGTCCGCCCCCGACGGCGGACGGGTGCCGCCGGGCCGGGCCGCCCGGCTGCTGCTGGAGCAGCTCGACCCGCAGGCCGCCGTGCCACTGCCCGGGGCGGTCGAGGACGGGCGGGACGAGCCGGGCTGCGTGGCGCTGCGGGAGGCGCTGGCGGGGCTCAAGGTGCTGCTGGTGCTGGACGACGTGCGGGACGCCGGACAGGTGTGGCCGCTGCTCGCCGACGAGCCCGGCTGCCTGGTGATCGCCACCACCGCCGGGCCGCTCACCGGGATCGAGGACATCGACCCGGTGATCCTCGGCGGTCTGGACCGGCAGGCCTCCGGGGAACTGCTGGCCGACCTGGTGGGCGGCACCCGGATCTCCTGCGACCCGGTCGGCGGCGCCGACCTCGCCGAGGCCTGCGCGGCCCGGCCGGCCGCGCTGCGGCTGATGGCGGGGTGGCTGCGCGGCGACCCGAAGATCGCGGTCACCGACGCGGCGCGCGCGCTCAACCGGGTGGTGGGGGAGGAGTCGGAGCCGGCGGCCCAACCGGACGAGGGCACGGCCAAGCCGACCGAGGCCGCCCGGTCGGGGCGGCAGCGGCCCCGGGACAAGAAGGCGGGGGAGAAGGGCGCCGAGCCCGCGTCCGCTGCCGAGCCGGCCACCCCCGAACTGGTCGGCAGCAGCCCGGCGAGCTGGGTGAAGCCCGAGCCGGAGCCCGCAGCGCCGGTGCCCGTCCCCGACAACGACCCGCTGCTGGGCGCGTTCACGTTGTTGTACCGGGGGCTGCCGGCCGCCCAGGCGCGGATGCTGCGCACCCTCACCCTGGCCCCGGCACAGACCGCCGACTGGCGCACCGCCTCCGCCCTGGTGGGCTGCCCGGCGCCGGAGGCCGCCGCGACGCTGGCCGCGCTGGCCGAGCGGGAGCTGCTCGGCGAGGAGGCGCCGGCCGCCGACGGCGCCCCGCGCTACCGGGTGCCCGGGCGGCTCTACCCGCGGCTGGTCCGGCTGCGGGAAGAGGAGGACCGGCCCGCCGAGACCGAACTCGCCCGGGCCCGGCTGCTGGAGCGGCTGGTCCGGCTCACCGAGTCGGCCCGCGCCCTGCTCGACCCGGCCGACGGTCCGGCGCCCGACCCGCTGCCGGCCGTGCTGCGGCTGCGCTCGGCCGGGCACGCCCGGGACTGGCTGCTCGGCGAGCGGGAGCTGCTGCTCGGCGCGGTGGCCGACGCGATCGGCCAGGGCGACCTGGACGGCTCGGCCGGCCGGCTGGTCACCGCGCTGCTGCGGGCCCTGCCGCTGACCGGCGCGGCCGCCCCCGCCGACCTCTACCGGCTGCACGAGCTGGTGCTCACCGTCGCCGAGCGCAACGGCCGCCCCCGCCGGGCCTCGGCCGCGCTGCTCAACCTGGGCGACCTGCAGGCGGCGGCGGGCCGCTGGGAGCAGGCCGGCGCGCACTACCGGGCCGCCCTGGAGCACGCCCGTACGGTCGGGGACGAACCGCTCTGCGCCCGGGCCCTGGAGGGCGCGGCGGGCTGCCACCGGGCACTCGGCGACGCGGTGCGCGCCGCCGACTGGTACGGGCGGGCGCTCGGCCTGCGGCAGTCACTGGGGGACCACGCGGCGGAGGCCCGGCTGCTGGCCCGGGTGGCCGAGGCGCACACCGCGCAGCGCCGCTTCGAGGAGGCCGACCGGGAGTACCGGGCCGCGCTCGCGGTGCTGCGCCGGATCGGCGACGAACGGGGCCGGGAGGCCGTCGCGGCCGCCCTCGCGGACCTGCGGGAACGCGTCGACGGCGGGTGGTGAGGGCGGTTTCGGGGGTATCGTCGAAAGTGCCCGGTTGCAACGTTTTTGGCAGGTAAGTTCCAGCGGAAGCCTACGAACCTGCCAATGTGTTCGGCGAAATTATTCGATTTGGAAGGCTGACACGCCGCCTGGGCTTCATTACACTCGAACTCAGTCGCGCAGCGATCCCCTGCCCCGGCCTGCCCGGAGGCTTCCCCACGTGCGCGTCGCCCACCGGTCTTCTCCGGTCGGGACCCCCATGGCAAGAGGACGTGTTTAGCCGTGAAGGTCGGCATCCCCCGCGAGGTCAAGAACCACGAGTACCGCGTGGCCATCACGCCCGCCGGCGTGCATGAGCTGGTCCGCAACGGACACGAGGTCTACATCGAGGACAACGCCGGTCTCGGCTCCTCGATCCCCAACGAGGAGTACGTGGCCGCCGGCGCCACCATCCTCCCCACCGCCGACGAGGTGTGGGCCACCGCCGACCTGCTGCTGAAGGTCAAGGAGCCCATCGCCTCCGAGTACCACCGGCTGCGGAAGGGCCAGACCCTCTTCACGTACCTCCACCTGGCGGCCGACCGGGCCGGTACCGACGCGCTGGTCGCCTCCGGCACCACCGCGATCGCGTACGAGACCGTGCAGCTGGGCAACGGCGCGCTGCCGCTGCTCGCCCCGATGTCCGAGGTCGCGGGCCGCCTGGCCCCGCAGGTCGGCTCGTACCACCTGATGCGTCCGGCCGGCGGCCGCGGCACGCTGCCCGGTGGCGTGCCCGGCACCCACCCGGCCAAGGCCGTCGTCATCGGCGGTGGCGTCTCCGGCTGGCACGCGGCCACCATCGCCATCGGCATGGGCTACGACGTGACCCTGCTGGACCGCGACATCAACAAGCTGCGCGAGGCCGACCGCATCTTCGGCACCAAGATCAAGGCCATCATGTCCAACTCCTTCGAGCTGGAGAAGGCCGTCCTGGACGCCGACCTGGTCATCGGCGCGGTGCTGATCCCGGGCGCCAAGGCCCCGAAGCTGGTCACCAACGAGCTGGTCTCCCGGATGAAGCCGGGCTCCGTGCTCGTCGACATCGCCATCGACCAGGGTGGCTGCTTCGAGGACTCGCACCCGACCACGCACGACGAGCCGACCTTCCAGGTCCACAACTCCGTCTTCTACTGCGTGGCCAACATGCCGGGCGCCGTCCCGAACACCTCCACCTACGCGCTGACCAACGCCACCCTGCCGTACGTGCTGGAGCTGGCCAACCGCGGTTGGAAGGAGGCGCTGCGCCGCGACGCGGCGCTCGCCAAGGGCCTGAACGTGCACGAGGGCCAGATCACCTTCCCGGCCGTGGCCGAGGCCTTCGGCCTGGAGTCGGTCACGCTGGAGAGCGTGCTCGCCTGAACTCCCTGACCGCACGGCGGTCGTTCGCCCCCGACCCGATCCGTTCGGGTCGGGGGCTTCGCCGTGCCCGTGAACGCCGGATGGACCGGGCGGGTCGCTCTGTCGTCAATTTCGGTCGGTCGTGTCACCCGACCCGCACCGGCCCGCAGAAACGTTAGGGTCATAGGCCCGCTGATCCCTTGACAGCGGCCCGCCTGATAGTCGACACATCGTGCCCACTACCGTGGATTGTGTTGCTGCGAACGCCTTGAACGGCCTAGAGTCGCAAACCGTCGGCATGCTGCCACGCTGACGAATCGACATAGAGTCCTGGATCCCCAAGGAGGTAAGACGACTTGTGAATGAGTCGACAATTGCTCCCGGGGGTGGTCAGCCAGGACTGGCGGAGCTCACCGCCGGCCAGCCGAGTGAGGAGCCCGGGGCCCGGCAGCCCTCCGTGGGCTCGGCCGAGGTCGGCTCGGTCGCACTCCGCACCTTCGAAGCACGCCAGAACACAGCGCAGGTGACCACGGTGACCGACCACGACGCCGACTTGGCGGCCTACGGCCTGGCCTACGGCGAGTTCGCCTACGGCGCCTACGACGACCCGGACGCCGAGTACGAGCCGGACCCGGAGTACGCCGCCACGCTGGCCCCCGACGCCGCGCGCCAGCGCCGCGAGCGGGTCGGCCCGACCGGCCGTCCGCTGCCCTACTTCCCGATCCCCGCGCCGGTCGCCGAGCACGGCCCCGCCCAGATCATCGCCATGTGCAACCAGAAGGGCGGCGTCGGCAAGACCACGTCGACCATCAACCTGGGCGCGGCGCTGGCCGAGTACGGCCGCCGGGTGCTGCTCGTCGACTTCGACCCGCAGGGCGCGCTCTCGGTCGGCCTCGGGGTCAACCCGATGGAGCTCGACGTCACCGTCTACAACCTGCTCATGGAGCGGGGCCTGACGGCCGATGAGGTGCTGCTCAAGACGGCCGTCCCCGGCATGGACCTGCTGCCCTCCAACATCGACCTCTCCGCCGCCGAGGTGCAGCTGGTCAGCGAGGTGGCCCGGGAGTCCGCGCTGGCGCGCGCCCTGAAGCCGCTGCTGCCGGACTACGACTACGTCATCATCGACTGCCAGCCCTCGCTGGGCCTGCTGACGGTCAATGCGCTGACTGCCGCTCACAGCGTGATCGTTCCGCTGGAGTGCGAGTTCTTCGCGCTGCGCGGCGTCGCGCTGCTGACCGAGACCATCGAGAAGGTGTGCGAACGGCTCAACCCCGAGCTGCGCCTGGACGGCATCCTCGCCACCATGTACGACTCGCGCACCGTGCACAGCCGTGAGGTGCTGGCGCGGGTCGTCGAGGCGTTCGGCGAGCACGTCTTCCACACCGTCATCGGGCGGACCGTGCGCTTCCCGGAGACCACCGTCGCCGGCGAGCCCATCACGACGTACGCCACCAACTCGGTCGGTGCCGCCGCCTACCGCCAGCTCGCCAGGGAGGTGCTCGACCGGTGCCGCCCCGCCGAGTGAGTCTCCCGGGTGCCGACGAGCTGTTCCGGACCACCGGCGGGATGGCGCTGTCGCCGTCCCTCGCGCCGCGTCCGGCCGCCGAGGCATCCAGACCGGAGACCGCGCGGACCGTCAACGGCACGGACGGCGCCGAGGCCGCCCAGGACGACCGGCGGGGGCCGCAGGAGCAGCAGCCGGCCGCCACGGTGCCCGGGCAGCCGCCCGGCCAGCGGACGGCCGGGGGCCAGGGCGCCGCACCGGGCGAGGCCCAGGCCGGGAAGACCGTGACCGGCGGTCGCGGTGCCGGCGCCGCCGCGGCGGGCCGCACCCACGCGGGTGCCGCCGAGGAGCAGGCCGCCGCCGGACGCGCCCGCCCGCGCGGCCGCGCGCCGCGCCGCCCGAGCGGGCGCGAGCGGCACGACGAGAAGATCACCGTGTACGTGTCCGCCGAGGAGCTCATGGACCTGGAGCACACCCGGCTGGTGCTGCGCGGCGAGCACGGCCTGGCCGTGGACCGCGGACGGATCGTCCGGGAGGCCATCGCGGTCGTCCTGGCGGACCTGGAGCAGCGCGGCGAGGCCTCGATCCTGGTCCGGCGGCTGCGCGGCCGGTAGGGCGCCCGCGGCGGGCCGGCCGGGTGCCCCGGGCACGCCGGTGGCCGGCGGCGTGTCGGCGGGACCCGTGGCGGGGCGGGCGGTGCGGACGGGCGAAGATGGACCGTCATGCCGAGCACCGTCGAACCAGCCGCCAGCGCCGTGAACGCCACCGAGGAGGAGCCGCGGGGCGGCTTCCGGGTACGGCTGGACAACTTCGAGGGCCCCTTCGACCTGTTGCTCAGCCTGATCGCCAAGCACAAGCTGGACGTCACCGAGGTGGCGCTGGCCACCGTGACGGACGAGTTCCTGGCCCACATCCGGGCGATGGGCCCGGACTGGGACCTGGACGCGGCGACCGAGTTCCTGGTGGTCGCGGCCACCCTGCTCGACCTCAAGGCCGCCCGGCTGCTGCCGGTGGCCGAGGTCGAGGACGAGGCGGACCTCGCCCTGCTGGAGGCGCGTGACCTGCTGTTCGCCCGGCTGTTGCAGTACCGGGCGTACAAGCGGGTGGCGGCGCTGTTCGGCGAGCGCTGGGCGGCCGAGCTGCTGCGGCGGCCGCGGACCGTCGGCCTGGAGCCCCGGCACGCGGAGCTGCTGCCCGAGGTGGTCATCACCGTCGGGCCGGAGCGGCTCGCCCAGCTGGCGGCCAAGGCCATGGAGCCCAAGCCGAAGCCGGTGGTGTACGTGGACCACATCCACACCCCGCCGGTCAGCGTGCGCGAGCAGGCCTCCCTGGTGGTCGGGCTGCTCACCGGCCTCGGCGAGGCCTCCTTCCAGCAGTTGGTCGCGGACGCGCCGGACACCCTGGTGGTGGTCGCCCGCTTCCTGGCGCTGCTGGAGCTGTACCGGGAGCGGGTGCTGGACTTCGAGCAGCCGGAGGCGCTCGGCGAGCTGCGGGTGCGCTGGGTGGCCGAGGAGGGCCGCGGCGCGGTCGAGGTGACCGACGAGTTCGACCGGCCGGCCGGTGAGCCGGAGCGGTCCCGGGAGGAGGACGGGCGGCGATGAGTGGCGCGAACGAGGGCGGGCGGCCGGTGCGGCGCCCGCTCGGACTGCCGGGGCGGCCACGGGCCGAGGAGTGGCTGGAGCCGGCCTTCGAGCTGCTGCCGGAGCCGGTGGCGGTTCCGGTGGCCACGTCGGCTCCGGTGGACGGCGAGCCCCGGGTGGTGCACCAGAAGTCGGCTCCGTCCGGTGCGTCCGCTGCGGAGGAGCCGGCCGGCGCCCCCGAGGAGCCCGTCGGGCCGGGGCTGAAGGCCGAACTGGAGGCGATCCTGATGGTCGTCGACGAGCCGGTCGGGGAGGAGCGGCTGGCCGGGGCGCTGGAGCGGCCGCGGGCCGAGGTGGCGCGGGCGCTGCGCGAGCTGGCCGCCGAGTACGCCGCCCAGCGGCGCGGGTTCGACCTGCGGCTGGTGGCCGGTGGCTGGCGGTTCTACAGCCGGGACACCTGTGCCGCGGCCGTCGACCGCTTCCTGCTGGACGGCCAGCAGGCCCGGCTGACCCAGGCCGCGCTGGAGACCCTGGCGGTGGTCGCCTACCGGCAGCCGGTGTCCAGATCGCGGGTTTCCGCCGTCCGTGGTGTGAACTGTGACGGCGTGATGCGTACCCTGGTACAGCGAGGACTGGTGGAAGAGGCCGGATCCGAGCCCGAAACAGGTGCGATCCTGTATCGGACGACGAACTACTTCCTGGAACGGATGGGGCTCCGCGGCTTGGACGAGCTGCCGGAGCTCGCTCCCTTCCTGCCCGAGGTCGACGACGTGGAAGCGGAGTCCCTGGAGGGCACGATGATCGCGGAGGCGGTCGCCGCCGCTGCCGTGCAGGCCGCGGACGGCAGTGGCGAGGCCGGTCGGGCAACGCACGATCGGTAGGGGGAGGTGAGGTCGGCCGAGACGACCGCACATCCCAGACGGAACGACGTACGGACACTTTGATGCGTAGCAGTGGCAACGGCAGGAACGGCAGCGGCGGCGGCAGCGGTCGCGGCGGACAGGGCGGGGGCCGGGGTGGCTCCTACGGCGGCGGCAGCGGCAGCGGTCGCGGCGGCTCGGGGTCGGGCTCGCGCGGCGGTTCGTACGGCAGCGGCGGCGGCCGCGGCGGTTCGTACGGCGGCGGCTCGGGCTCCGGCTCGGGCTCGCGCGGCGGTTCGTACGGGCGCGACGGCGGGCGCCGGGACGACCGGCGCGACGACCGCCGCTACCCGGACCGCCCGCTGCGGCCCGAGGAGCGCAAGTACGACCGCCCCGAGTACGGTGGCGGCCCGAACGCCACCCCGGCGCGCGGCGGCTTCGCCGGCCGGCGCCCCGGTCCGGCTCCGCGCCCGCGCCGGGAGGGCCAGGGCGCCCCGGGCGACCCGCGCCGCCAGCCGCAGCGCTCGCGCGAGCTGCAGGCCAAGATCGAGGACGCCGTCCTCGCCCGGCACGACAAGCCGGCCGTCAAGCTGCCCAAGACCTTCGGCGAGCCCGAGGGCGAGCGCCTGCAGAAGGTGCTGGCCCGGGCCGGCGTCGGCAGCCGGCGCGCCTGCGAGGAGCTGATCGAGCAGGGCCGGGTCGAGGTCAACGGCAAGCTGGTCACCGAGCAGGGCAAGCGGGTCGACCCGCAGAAGGACGAGATCAAGGTGGACGGCCTGACCGTCGCCACCCAGTCCTACCTGTTCTTCGCGCTGAACAAGCCGGCCGGCGTGGTCTCCACCATGGAGGACCCGGACGGGCGCCAGTGCCTGGGCGACTACGTGACCAACCGGGAGACCCGGCTGTTCCACGTGGGCCGGCTGGACACCGAGACCGAGGGCATCATCCTGCTCACCAACCACGGCGAGCTGGCCCACCGCCTCACCCACCCCAAGTACGGCGTGACCAAGACCTACCTGGCCGCCATCCAGGGCCCGATCCCGCGCGACCTGGGCAAGCAGCTGGCCCAGGGCGTGGAGCTGGAGGACGGCTTCGCGCGCGCCGACAGCTTCAAGGTGGTCTCCAACGTCGGCAAGAACTACCTGGTCGAGGTGACCCTGCACGAGGGTCGCAAGCACATCGTCCGCCGGATGCTGTCCGAGGTCGGCTTCCCGGTCGAGAAGCTGGTGCGCACCCACTTCGGTCCGATCGCGCTCGGCGACCAGAAGTCGGGCTGGCTGCGCCGCCTGACCAACCCGGAGGTCGGCCAGCTGATGCGCGAGGTCGGCCTGTAACGGCAGGTTCACCCGGAGTTCATCGGAGGGTCCCCCGCCCGTGGTGGCGGGGGACCCTCCGGCGTTCGCTGTGAGCCGGGACGCAACCGCTGGTCACGGCCTTGTCAGCGCCATGATCCGTGGCCGAGGATGGCCACCGGAGCACCGGCCCGTCGAGTGGCGGGACTGCGCCAGCACGGGCGCCGGAGGGGGTGTTCCGGGGCGAACAGGGGGAGACGGCGTCGTGTCCGATGCAGCACTGGGGCGGTCCGCCGGGCACGCGCTCGGCCCGTTGGGACTGGCCGAGCCGGACGGGCGGGTGTACGCGGCGCTGGTGGCCAATCCGCAGTCCACCGCGGAGGAGCTGGCCGAGGGCTGCGGCCTGATGTTCCAGCAGTGCGTGCGCGCGCTGGACCGGCTGGCGCAGCAGGGCATGGCCACCCGGGCGCCGGTGGACCGGGAGCGCTACCTGCCGGTCGCCCCGGACGTGGCGATAGGGACCCTGATCGGCCACCGGGAGTCCGAACTGCGGCACGCCCGGGCCGAGATGCACCGGCTGATGGACGCCTTCCGGGAGGCCTCGCGCTACACCGACCCGGCGCACTCGGTGGAGGTGCTGACCGGCGGCGAGGCGATCGCCCAGCGGCTGGAGCACATCACCGAGACCAGCCGGTACCAGGTGCGCGGCTTCGACCGCCCGCCGTACATCCAGGACCCGGTGGCGGAGATGCCGCTGCAGCGGCGGCGGCTGCGGGAGGGGCTGAGGTTCCGGACCGTCTACGACCGGGAGGCGGTGGCCTGGCCCGGCCGGCTGGAGAAGAACATCCTGGTCGGCGTGGCGGACGGGGAGGAGGCGCGGGTACGGCCGACGCTGCCGATGAAGATGATCATCTCGGATGATCGGATGGCGATCATCCCGATCAGCGTCGGCGACAGCGTGCTGGACGCGGCCTACGTGATCCACCCCTCGGCGCTGCTGCAGGCGCTGGACACGCTGTTCGAGGCGGAGTGGGAGCGGGCCGTGCAGTTGCAGGCCGCGCTCGGCACCGGCGACGGCTCGCCGGAGCCGGACGCCGACCACCGCAAGCTGCTCGGCCTGCTCGCCGCCGGACTGACCGACGAGTCGATCGCCCGCTCGCTGGGCTGGAGCGCCCGGACCACCCAGCGGCGGCTGCAGGCCCTGATGCGCTCGCTGGGCGCCACCACCCGCTTCCAGGCCGGGATGGCGGCCCGGGAGCGGGGGTGGCTGTGAGCGGGCCCGAGGGATTGCCGGGGGTTTCGGTCGGCTCCGGCGCTTCGGCCGGCTCGAGGGCTTCGGGCGGATCCGGCGCTTCGGCCGGCTCGAGGGCTTCGGTCAGCTCCAGGGGCTGAGGGAGGCCCAGCGGCCGTCCGGGCCGCGCTCGACCTTCTCCAGGCCGACCACGGCGGTGCGGTTCAGCCGCCCGTAGATGTGCGGGAACAGCACGCCGGGGGTGGCGCCGGGCGGCGGGGCGCCGTGCGGCGCCTCCCACTTGACCATCGGCTCCACCAGTGCCTCCTCGATCAGCAGCACCATCAGCGGGTCCGGGGTGTCGGCGAAGAAGGCGTTGGCCACCGCGAGCGCCGTCTGCTCGTCCGCCGAGCAGTGGATGAACCCGTCGGTGAGCAGCGACGCGGTGGCGTACGGGCGGCCGGGGTCTGCCAGCCAGTCGTCCAGGGGGGTGAGGTGGAGGATCATGTTCCTTTTGTACCCGCTTTCCGGTCCCGATTCCGGTCCTGAGCGGTCGTCACGGGCGCTCCCGCGTCACAGCCCGGCCACCTTGGCCGAGGCGGAGACCTCGTACACCAGGGTGATGCTGCGGCGGGCGCCCGGGCCGAGCGGGACGTCCCAGCGCACGATGCCCTCGGCGTCGAAGGAGTCCGGCGCCGGGGAGCACTCCTCCTTGCGCAGCCGCACCTCGACCGCGGCCACCTCGGAGACCGGCACCCGTTCGCGCACCGTGACCAGCTGCTCGTCGTGCTCCTCCGGGCCGGAGAAGCGGGACAGGTGCAGCCGGACGGTGCGGGTGGTGGTCTGGCGGCCGCTCAGGGCGGCGGTGGCCTGGAGCTCGTCGGTCTCGCGGACCACCCGGTAGCCGTCCGTGCTACCGAAGGACAGCTCGGCGTCGGCGCCGGTGGCGGTGAAGCGCAGCTCGCCGCGGCCGGTGAAGCCGCTGCCGCGCACCAGCTCGACCGGGCCCGCCAGCAGCGGGTGCCCGGCCGTGTTGCGGAACCGGACCACCCGGGTGACCAGCGGGGACAGCTCGGGGGCGCAGGCGTACTCGGTCCTCGCCTCACCGGTGAAGGCGCCCAGCGGGACCCGGTGTGCCCGGCCGTCGGAGGGGACGGTGGCCGGGGCGGGGGCGGGCAGCACCCGCACCTCGCCGCCGTCGTCCAGCCCGGGGACGGCGGCTCCCGGGCCGAGGGTGCTGACCTGCTCCTCGCGCAGCTCGACCTCGACCGTGCGGCGCTCCTCGTCGGTGCGCTCGCGCAGCGTCAGCCGGTCCTCGGTGAGCGCGGGCGGGTCGGTGGCGAGGGCGGAACGGGCGGTGGAGAAGGTCAGCCGGGCGCCGGTCCAGTCCTCGCCGGTGCGCTGCCAGACCACCGCCTCCGACTCCAGGCGCAGGCTGCCGCCGTCCAGGGTGGCGCGGTAGGAGGGGCGCCACAGGGCGCAGGGCACCAGGTGGTGGACGGTCAGCAAGGTGGGGCCGGGCCGCTCGGCCTCGACGGCCAGCTCCAGGTGGGCGAGCAGCTCGGCGGGCTCCTCCTCGGCCCGGTCCAGGGCCAGCAGGGCCTGGGACCGCTCCTGGTCCAGGCGGCGCAGCCGGGAGTGGGCGGCGCGCAGCTCCTCGGCGTAGCGCTCGCGCTCGGCGTCCACCCGGTCCAGCTCGCGGGCCCAGCGGGTGCGTTCGATCTCGCCGACGCCGGCGCCCTCGCCGACCTCGCGCAGCAGGTCGGTGCTCAGCTGGGCGAGCAGGGCGAGACGGGCCTCCAGACGGGAGCGGGTCTGGTCGGCGAGGCGTGACTCGGCCTCCAGCTCGTGCAGCCGGTGGCGCAGCGCGGAGTCCTCCGGGCCGGGCGGCAGCGGGGCGCGCGGAGTCCAGCTGCGCACCAGCCGGGCCTCCAGCACCCGGGTGCCGGGGGCGGCGGATTCGGCGCGCAGGGTGCGGTCGACGGCGAGGGCGGTGAGCGGGCCCAGCCGCAGCCGTTGGACACCCCCGGCGAGCTCGACGGTCACCGCGCGCTCGACCTGGGCACGGTCCTCCAGACAGGTGACGGCGGTGACGGGGAGGGGGACGGTCTCTTCGGTCATCGGTCAGTTCCTCCGGTTTCCGCCGACGATGGCCTTTCCGGCCGGGATCTTGATCTGGTAGCCGCCGTCCAGCTCGGTGCGGCCGCCCGGCGGCAGTTCGATCCGCCAGAGCCGGGTGCCGGCCGGGCACTCCGGGGTGGGGACGGCCGGCGCCTGCCAGTCGGCGCGCTCCTCGATCCGGATCTCGGCGTCGGAGGCGACCGGTACGCGCTCGCGGACCTCGACCGTGACGGCGCGGCCGAGCCGGTTCGCCAGCTGGACGTGCACCCGGTGGTCGAGCACCGTGCTGTTGCCCTTCAGCATGCCCGTGGCGGACTCGTGCAGCTCGGTGCGGCGCGCCACCTCGATGCTCTCGGTGACGCCGATGCCCAGGCGGCGGGTCTCGCCGGGGGCGAGCGTCGGCAGCGCGGCGGTGAGCAGGAACTCGTCGTCCACGGTGACCTCGACCGGGCCGGCCAGCACGGCGCGGTCGGTGCGGTTGGCGAGCACCAGGGTCGCGTACACCTTCTGCTCGACGGCGGGGACGGTGACGTACTCGGGGCTGACGGAGAGCGGGATCGCGTCCACCGTGACGGAGTGCCAGGTGCCGTCGGAGGGGATGTCGGCGGGGGCGGCGGCGTCGAAGCGGTGGTCGAAGGAGCCGGCCGACCGGCGGGGCGGGACGGCGTGGCGGGGGAGGGGGAGGTCGCGGAGCCGGGCGCCCTCGGGGCCGCCGGGAGCGAAGCGTGCCAGCTCGGCGCGCTCGACCCTGGCGGGGTCCGGGCGCAGGGTGCCGCGGCGGTCGGTGGTGTCGTCGGGGCCGGCCAGCCGGAGGTCGGGGTAGTCGAGCAGGACGGTGTCGGGGGTGAGGGCGGTGGGCGGGGGCGGCGCGGTGGCGCGGCGGCGGGCCGTTCGCGGCGGGGCGCCGCCGTAGGACTGGGGCATCGGGGTGCCGCCGGGGGCCTGGGGCATCGGGGCGGGGGCGGTCGGTGCGGACGGGGTGCTCGGCGTGGGCGGGGCGCTCGTCACGGGTGGCGCGCCGTAGCCGGCGAAGCCGGGCGGCGGGGGCGAGGGCACCGGCTCCTGGACGCTCAGTGAGCCGCCGCCACCACCGCCGCCGGACGGGCCGGAGGGGCCGGCGGGTGCGGCGGGTGCGGCCTCGTCCGGCCGGAAGTCGGGTTGGGCGCCTGCTGGGCGGGCGCCGCCGACGCGGGGCGCGCGGCGCAGGGCGGGCTCGGGTGCGGAGAGGGCCGCGACCGGGATCGGGGCGCCGGGCCGGGTGGTGGCGGGGCGGTCGGCCGCGGCCGCGTCGTAGCCGGTGAAGAGGTCGGACAGGCCGGCCGGCGGTTCGCGCCAGCCGGAGGGCGGCGGGGCGGGCTGGCTGCGGCCGATCCGCAGCGAGGCGAGCCGGGGCAGGTCGGTGCGGCGCTCGAGGTCGGCGGTGGACAGGGCGAGCCGCACGCCCGTCCAGTCCTCGCCGGTGTGCTGGGCGACGGCGGCGCGCAGCACCAGGTGGGCGGTGTCGGAGCCGGTGCGGTGGCTGAGGCGGTAGGCGGGCACCCAGCGGGCGGCGGGGACGCCGTACTCCAGCTCCAGTTCGATCTGCTCGGTGCCGGTTCCCGTGGTGGTCAGGGTGAGCACGACGGTGTCGGTGGCCTCGATCGGCTCGGCCCGCCCGGCGGTGGACGCGCGCTCCAGCCGGTCGGCGGCCAACTGTCGCTCGTGGTCGGCGAGTTCGATCTCCCGGGTGAGTTGCTCGGCGCGCTCCTGGAGACGGGCCAGCCGCTCGTCGACGAAGTCCGCGAGCTCCAGCCAGGCGTCGGCCGGAGTGCGGCGCAGCGGCTCGTCGCGGCGGCGCTGGGGCGGGACGGCGCGCAGCGCGGCAGTCTCGGCGATCGCGCTCCGGACCAGCCGGTGGCGCTCGTTCAGTGCGCCCTGGCGCTCCATGGCCTCGTCCAACTCGCGGCGCAGCTGCGGGAGTTCGTCGGGTTCGCGGAGCTCGGCGACGGCTTCCAGGCGGGCCTCGACGACCGCCGTGCCGGCCGGGCCGGCGAGCACCCGGGCGCGCAGCGAGTCGGCGTCCAGCGAGTCGGGCAGGCCGGTCAGTCGCAGCCGTCGGCCGGGCGGGACCGGGACGGTGGCCCGGCGGCGGCACACCGCGCCCTCGGCGTACACCACGACGGAGTCCAGGACCGAGGGGTGGGCCGGTACGGCCGGCGGTTTCGACGGCCCGGTGTGACTGCTGTGCTGATCGTCCATGCGCAACCCCTTCGTTCGCGTCCGGTGTGCCGCGGCTCGCCCCGCCGTCCCCCGGCGGCCAGTCTGCCCCGCTCGGGGCCGGGCGTCGCCGGATTTCCCGGGGCGCGGCGTGTGCACTGTGTGGGACGGGGGTCGGGCGGTCGCGGTTGCCGGGCCGGGGTCGGGTGGGGTTGGCGGGGTCGGGGGTTTTCGGGGGTCGTCGGATGGGAGGATGGGGCGCGGGTGCGCCCGGCCGACTCTGGCGGCACCGGCACCCGTTGGGACCGTGGCACCTGTTGAGCACCGCCAGCGAGAACCGTCCAGTCGAGAACCGTGATCGAGGAGAGCCACCCGCCATGCGCACTGCCGTCGTCGTCGGCACCGGACTGATCGGCACCTCCGCAGCCCTGGCCCTGGCCGCACGCGGGCTGACCGTCCATCTGGAGGACGCCGACCCGGACGCCGCCCGCACCGCCGAGTCGCTCGGCGCCGGCATCACCGAACCGGCCGAGGGCCCGGTCGACCTGGCGATCATCGCCGTCCCGCCGGCGCTGGTCGGCAAGGTGCTCGCGGACTGCCAGCGCCGCAACCTGGCGCACTGGTACACCGACGTGGCCAGCGTGAAGTCCGGCCCGGGCAGCGAGATCGCCGCGCTCGGCCTCGACACCGTCCACTACATCGGTAGTCACCCGATGGCCGGTCGCGAGCGCTCCGGGCCGCTCGCCGCCCGCGCCGACCTGTTCGAGGGCCGCCCCTGGGTGCTCACCCCGACCCCCGACACCGACACCGACACGCTCAACGCCGCGCTGGAGTTGGTCGCGCTGTGCGGCGCGATGCCGATCGTGATGGACGCGGACGCGCACGACCGGGCCGTGGCCCTGGTCTCGCACGCCCCGCAGCTGGTCTCCTCGCTGGTCGCGGCCCGGCTGGAGAACGCCGACGAGACGGCCATAAGGCTCTCCGGCCAGGGCGTGCGCGACGTGACCCGGATCGCCGCCTCCAACCCCGGGCTGTGGGTCGACATCCTGTCCGCCAACGCGGCCGCGGTCGCCGACGTGCTGGAGGACGTCGCCAGCGACCTCGGCGAGACCGTCACCGCGCTGCGCGCCCTGGCGGCCACCGAGGAGGGCGAGCGCCGGGCCGGTGCCGAGGGCATCGAGGCAGTCATGCGGCGCGGCAACACCGGGCAGGCCCGCATCCCCGGCAAGCACGGCGCCCCGCCCACCCGGTACGAGACGGTCGCGGTGGTGCTCGGCGACCAGCCGGGCGAGCTGGGCCGGTTGTTCGGGGAGGTCGGCGAGGCCGGGGTCAACATCGAGGACGTCCTCATCGAGCACTCGGACGGGCAGCAGGTCGGCTTCGTCCAGCTGTCGGTGGCGCCGATGGAGGTCAAGCGGCTGACGGCGGCGCTGCGCGCTTCGGGCTGGAGCGTCCGGGACTGACCTTCGTCGGATGGCGGGGGGGAGTGGGTGTGATCATCGACTTGCCGTTGGGTGAGACCCGGCACGGGGTCGCCGGTGAGCCGGTGAGCCGGTGGACCTCGGGAACGAGCGCTTTCCTGCGGGCGGTGGTGGGCGGGGAGTTCCTGATCCGCCACCGCAGCGTGACGGCGTTGGTCGAGCGGCCCCGGCCGATTCTCACGGAGCCCGGCGTACCACCGGGACGCCTTCGCGGTGAACGACTTCCCTTCGCACCTGTCGGCCGGGCCGTTCGTGTGGGAGTGCCCGGGCGCCGAGCGGCAGATGGCCTTCGTCGCCGGGGTGCTCGGCATCGAGCGGGACGGCGAGTACGTGCGGCCCAGGCTAGGGGACGCGGTGCTGGAGGTGGCACGGGAGGCCGTGGACCCGGCGGCCGGGCGGGCGGAGCCGGTGCCACCGGCCTTGCGGTGACCGGGCCGGGACGGGGGTCGGCGGCGGTCCATTAACCTTGAGGGAGACAATCCCCGGCCGTCCGCCCGCGCAGGCGCCGGCTTCCATGCTCAGAGAGAGGTTCGCCCCCGTGGACACTGCCGACCGAGCGCACGCCCCGGTCGTCGTCGCCATCGACGGACCCTCCGGCTCCGGCAAGTCGACCGTCTCGCGGGCGGTCGCCGCCCGGCTGGGCCTGAGCTTCCTGGACACCGGCGCCATGTACCGGGCGATGACCTGGTGGATGCTGGCCAACGACGTCGACGTGACCGACCCGGAGGCGGTGGCCGTCGCGTGCGGCAAGCCCGTCATCGTGTCCGGTACGGACGCCGGCGGACCGACCATCACCGTGGACGGTCAGGACGTCTCCGGTCCGATCCGGGGTCCCGAGGTGACGGCGCAGGTCAGCGCCGTGGCCGCGGTGCCGGCGGTGCGGGCCCGGCTGGTGGAGCTGCAGCGCGGCTGCGCCGAGGTCGCCGAGCGCGGCATCGTCGCCGAGGGTCGGGACATGGGGACCGTGGTGTTCCCGCAGGCCACCGTCAAGGTGTTCCTGACCGCCTCCGAGGCGGCCCGGGCCGAGCGCCGGGCGGCCGAACTGCGCGCCAAGGGCGTGGACGAGGCGACCATCACCGCGATGGCCGCCGACCTCGCCCGCCGCGACGCCGCCGACTCCTCGCGCGAGACGGCGCCACTGGCCCAGGCCGCGGACGCCGTGCTGGTGGACACCAGCGAGCTCACCCTGGAGCAGGTGATCGGCCGGATCGCCGCGCTGGTGGAGGAGCGGGCCGGGCTGTCGTCGGTCTGATCGGTCCACCATCTGGTGATCTGACCCCTGAGCCCTGACCTCCGACCACCGACCTCTGACCTCTGACCTCTGACCACTGAACGAACCGCGGGCCGTCGAGGCGCCGCGGCGGAAACCATCGCGCTGCCCCAGCGGGGCAGGTACGCACGGCACGCCCCTGGGAAGGGCCGCGCCGGGAAACGGAACAGACGAACATGACCGCAGAGCACTCCGCCACCGGCCCCGGTGAGCTGGACGCCGCCGACTACGCCGAGTTCATGGCCCTCGCCGCCGAGGAGGGCTTCGACCTCGACGGCTTCGACGCCGTGGACGGCGCCGAGCACGTCCGGCTGCCGGTGCTGGCCGTCGTCGGCCGCCCGAACGTCGGCAAGTCGACCCTGGTGAACCGCATCATCGGCCGCCGCGAGGCCGTCGTCGAGGACAAGCCGGGCGTCACCCGCGACCGGGTCACCTACGAGGCCAGCTGGAACGGCCGGCGCTTCAAGGTGGTCGACACCGGCGGCTGGGAGATCGACGTCCTCGGTATCGACGCCATGGTCGCCGCGCAGGCCGAGCTGGGCATCGAGCAGGCCGACGCGGTGCTGTTCGTCGTGGACGCCACCGTCGGCGCCACCGACACCGACGAGGCCCTGATCAAGCTCATCCGCCGGGCCGGCAAGCCGACCGTCCTGTGCGCCAACAAGGTCGACGGCCCGTCCACCGAGGCCGAGGCCGCCTACCTGTGGTCGCTGGGCCTGGGCGAGCCGTACCCCGTCTCCGCGCTGCACGGCCGAGGCTCCGGCGACCTGCTGGACGCCGTCATGGACGCGCTGCCCGAGGCCCCGCCGCAGACCTTCGGCGACGCCGCCCCCGGCGGCCCGCGCCGGGTCGCGCTGATCGGCCGGCCCAACGTCGGCAAGTCCAGCCTGCTGAACAAGGTCGCCGGCGAGGAGCGGGTGGTCGTCAACGAGCTGGCCGGCACCACCCGTGACCCGGTCGACGAGATGATCGAACTCGGTGGCAAGACCTGGAAGTTCGTGGACACCGCCGGCATCCGCCGCCGGGTCCACCTGACCGCCGGCGCCGACTTCTACGCCTCGCTGCGCACCGCCTCCGCGCTCGAGAAGGCCGAGGTCGCGGTCGTCCTGATCGACGCCAGCGAGACCCTCGCCGAGCAGGACACCCGGATCATCTCGATGGCCGTCGAGGCCGGGCGCGCCGTCGTCATCGCCTACAACAAGTGGGACCAGCTGGACGAGGAGCGCCGCTACTACCTGGAGCGCGAGATCGAGCGCGACCTCGTCCAGGTGCAGTGGGCCCCGCGGGTCAACGTCTCGGCCAAGACCGGCCGGCACATGGAGAAGCTCGTCCCGGCGATCGAGACCGCGCTGGAGGGCTGGGAGACCCGCATCCCGACCGCGCGCCTGAACGCCTTCCTCGGCGAGCTGGTGGCCGCCCACCCGCACCCGATCCGGGGCGGCAAGCAGCCGCGCATCCTGTTCGGCACCCAGGCGGGCATCCGTCCGCCGCGCTTCGTGCTGTTCGCCTCGGGCTTCCTGGAGGCGGGCTACCGGCGCTTCATCGAGCGCCGGCTGCGGGAGGAGTTCGGGTTCGTGGGGACTCCGATCTCGATCTCGGTGCGGGTCCGGGAGAAGCGCAAGAAGAAGTAGGCGGTACGCAGTACGGGTCGAGGGCTCCGTCACCGGTGGTGGCGGGGCCCTCGGGCTTTCCGGCTCCTGCCGCTCGGGTCAGTGGTGGTCGCCGGCGCGGGTCAGTGGTGGTCGCCGGCGCGGCCCGGGGGGAGCGAGAGCATCTGGCGGTGGCGGCCGCCGGTGGGCGCGGCGGTGGCGAGGCCGGTGGCCGTGCCCAGCACCGGGGCGGCGGTCGGGGGCGGGGCGGGGGTCGCGTGCGGGAGCGGGCCGAGGTAGCCGGCGGCGACCCAGCCCTGGCCGTTGGTGAACTGGGGGGCGGTCTGGCCGTGGCTCTGGCTCTGGCCATGGGTGGTGGCGGTGGGGGTGGTAGTGGCGGTGGTGGGTTCGGGGTGGGTGTGCTGTGACTGCGCCGGCGTGAACTGGGGGAGGCCGGACGGCTGGCCCGCGTGGGTGTGGAAGGCCTGCTGCTGCGGCAGGTACTGGCGCTGCTCGCCGAGCAGCGGGTAACCGTCGCGGACGGCGAAGCCGGTGAACCTCAGGTCCTCCTCGCCCGAGCGGTCGCCGGGCAGGGCGCGGAACAGCCGTCGGTACTCGGAGTACAGCTCGTCGTAGATCGGGGTCGTCGAGTGCGGGTGCTCCGCGTCGTACGACGGGCGCATGCCCGGGATCGAGCGGGAGGGGGTCGCGGACCGTCCGGCGGGTGCGGAGACGTCGTAGGCCCGACGAGCCGCCGTGGGAGAAGACCCGGGTGGTCGGGGTGGCGCTGCCGAGCCTGGTACCGGACTACGACTTTCTCTTTTCGGCGACCGTGT